>WLFB01000079.1 GCA_009703975.1 Actinomycetota bacterium
ACCAATTAATCGTGAGTCTGCATCAATAAACCCTGAGAAGATACCCATTGCGTTTGAGCCACCGCCGACACAGGCCACAACAACGTTTGGATCTTGCCCATCGAACATCGCATTAAATTGTTGACGCGCTTCTTTGCCGATCACGCTTTGAAACTGACGAACCATAAACGGATACGGGTGTGGACCCATCACCGAACCAATCGCGTAATAACTCTTTTCAACGGTTGCGACCCAATCGCGCATTGCTTCGTTGACCGCATCTTTGAGTGTGCGACTACCTGAGTTGACCGCCTCAACTTGAGCACCAAGAAGCTTCATTCGAAAAACGTTCAATGCCTGTCTTTCGACATCGACGGCACCCATGTAAACCTTGCACTCAAGACCAAGTAATGCTGCGGCGGTTGCTGAGGCAACTCCGTGCTGGCCAGCGCCAGTCTCAGCGATAATTCGCTTTTTTCCCATTCGCTTTGCTAACAAGGCTTGACCCAGCACACTATTTATTTTGTGTGAGCCAGTGTGATTGAGATCTTCGCGTTTCAGAACTAAACGGATACCAAGTTGTGCGCCAAGATTGTGACATTCGGTCAGTATCGAAGGTCTTCCCGCATACTCACGCAATAAATCATCTAGTTCAGTTCTAAAAATAGTGTCATTCCATGCAGCATCAAAAGCCGTTTCTAATTCTTGACATGCCGGCACAAGAGTTTCCGGTACGTATCTTCCACCAAAGTCACCGAACCTGCCGTCAGGACCCGGAGTAAGTAATTCGCGTGGCACAGATTTACTAGTCATATCTCACAACTTAACTGTTCGATGAGTGCAATTGCCGTGTATTAACCAATTGCTCGTGCATTCGTGATGAACTCTCTAATTTTCAGTCGGTCTTTTATTCCTGGAGAGATTTCGACTCCAGAACTAACATCAACGCCCCATGGCGACACAGCTCTTATTGATTCTGCAACATTTACTACTGTTAATCCACCCGACAAAATAACTTTTATTGTCTTTGGAAGTTGTGCCAACAAAGATAAGTCATATCCAGTACCAGTGCCTGGGCTCGCTGAATCAACCAAAATCATCTCAGTACCGTAGTCATTTGAACTAGACGCTTCCGCCGAACCTGCTACAACAGATTTGGCTACCCAATTAACTTCTGCCATAACCTCGGCGACTTGTTGCGCCGACTCGTGACCATGAAGTTGAGCACCAACTAAACAAGCTTCACGCACGGTGTTCACCACATGTTGAGAGACATGATCGCGAAAGACACCAATAGTCAAAACATCAGCTGGTAATTGTTTAACAATCTCTCGTACAGTCTCGACAGTAACTTTTCGCGGAGACTCTGCGAATACAAAACCTAATGCATCTGCCCCACATTCCACTGCATCTAGAGCATCCTGCGCGTTGGTGATTCCGCAAATCTTGATAAACATTTAGACGCGCAATTCGCGAACACTGTTTGAAATGTTATTTGAAGTAACTAGCGACTCACCAACTAATACGGCGTCATACCCAGCGTCACGGAGACTGAGGGCATCATCGCGATTTTTGACTCCGGATTCAGCAACTCGAACTACATTCGTAGGAATCATCGCGGCCATACGCACGGCACGTTGATGGTCAACCTGAAACGTATGCAAGTCACGTTGGTTCACACCGATCAAGGTCGCACCACTGTCAATAGCCAATGTCAGCTCAGTTTCATCATGCACTTCAACTAACGCATCCAAACCTAACTCAATCGAAAATTTGAAAAACTCCGTTAACTCTGATTTCGAAAGCGCCGCCGCGATTAGCAATACGCAGTCGGCACCCATAATTCGAGCGTCACAAATGTCATGCCTTGAAACCGTAAAATCTTTGCGCAGAACCGGGAGATTCACCGACAATCGCGCTTGCTGCAAATCGCTAACCGACCCCCCAAAAAAATCTGCATCAGTAAGAACCGACAGGCAACTAGCGCCACCCTCTTCATAACTTTGAGCAATCAAAGTTGGATCTAGCTCGCTGTTAAGTGAACCGCGAGAGGGCGAACGACGTTTGATTTCTGCAATCACCGCGAGATTGTTAGTTGAATCTTGACGCAACCTAGAGGCAAACCCACGCGGCGCAGGAGCACTCAACGATGTTTCAATTAGTGCGTCAAGATCACGATTATCTGCCTCGGCTACTTCACGATGCTGGGCAAGAATCTTGTCGAGATACAAGAATTAGATCCCCTTGCCGCCAATCGGCGTAAGAAATGAAAACTCCGGAGCGCCATCAACGAACGATGCAAGGCTCTTAAACCACTTAGCAAAAGCTTCCGAACTGTTATGCGCATCGGCACTGGCCTTATCGGCATAAAGTTCATAGAACCAAACCACATTTGCTTCAACGGAGTCGTTGTGGATCGCGTAAAAAGTAGTTCCTGGTTCAGATTTTGTATTCTCGACACCTTCCAGAGCAATTTTAGAAAATGCCTCTAACTGACCTTCTTTGATCTTCACTTTGACAATTACTGCAATTTGTGACATTTTCTCTCCTTTGTTAATTGAACTATTTTACTTAGAAACCAAGAATCGTTTGAAATTCGCTGAGCAACGAGTCAATCGCAACTCGATGTTGATTTGTGCTGTCGCGCTCTCGAATCGTCACAGATTTATCTTCAAGAGAATCAAAATCTACCGTCACACAATAAGGAGTACCAATCTCATCTTGGCGGCGATATCGACGACCGATCGCTTGAGTTTCGTCAAAGTCGCACATGTAACGCGAGCCCAACAGTGAGTGAATCTGCTTCGCAAGAGGCATCAAAGTGTCTTTTTTTGATAGTGGCAGTACAGCAATTTGGTAGGGCGCCATTCTTGGGTGCAAGCGCAGCACGGTACGTGGTTCATCGTTAACCACATCTTCATCGTAAGCAGCCAGTAGAAACGCTGCCATCGTACGATTAACACCTGCTGCTGGTTCTACTACATAAGGTACGTATCTCTCATTTGACGCTTGGTCAAAATACTCAAGCTTTTGCCGCGAATGTTCGGCATGTTGTTTCAGGTCGTAGTCGGTGCGTTGCGCAATTCCTTCTAGTTCGCCCCAACCCCATGGAAACTTAAATTCAATATCACTCGTACCGGCCGAATAATGAGATAGTTCATCTTTCGCGTGCTCTCGAATTCGCAACATTTCGGCTGGGATTCCGTAGTCGATATACCACTGCATGCGGGTCTGACACCAATACTCGTACCACTTAGTGCTCTCACTTGGCGGCACAAAAAACTCAAGTTCCATTTGTTCGAATTCACGTGTGCGAAAAATGAAATTACCTGGCGTGATCTCGTTGCGAAAGCTTTTACCAACTTGGGCTATACCAAATGGAGGTTTTTTACGACTAGTTTGCAACACATTCGCGAAATTAACGAACATTCCTTGTGCAGTTTCTGGACGCAAATAAACAGTCGCACCTTCACCTTCGACCGGCCCTGCTTGTGTTTGAAACATAAGATTGAATGCACGGGCTGGCGTGAAAACACAAGCTTTTTTAGATTCAGGGCAATCCCGATCTTCTAGTTGATCTTCACGAAATCGACGCTTACAAACTGTGCAATCAACTAATGGATCACTGAAATTACTCAAGTGACCACTTGCTTCAAACACCTGTGGTGCACCAAGAATTGCCGCATCAATCAGAACTACATCATCACGTTGCTGAACATTAGACCTGATCCACGCATCCTTAACATTTCGCAACATCAATGAGCCGAGTGGACCATAATCGTAGGATGATCTGAAACCGCCGTAAATTTCACCGCTTGGATAAACAAATCCACGACGCTTACAAAGGCTGACTATTTGATCAAGATCTTTCGCTGGCACGCCCTAAGGCTATTACATCAACGCCTAAATTAACGCCATGTTTAGCGTTCAGGATGTTCAAAAACTGAAACTGAACGCAACTTTCTCTCAAGGTGGTGCTCCATGCAATGTGTCGCAAGTTCTGCAACCTCTCGTGTGGCGAAATTCTCAGGCAATGCCAAAACTTTACTTAATTGTCCGCCAACAATATCTTGAATAATTTTAAAGGCCTCCAATGACAAATTCGTTCCGGTGCGACAATCACGACACTGCGCCCCACCCTTAAACATGTCGAATGCAACAAGATGCTCACCACCTACGCCACAGCCAACACAATTATCAACCTGAGCGCCAACACCCTCGACAACCAGTAATTTGAAATAAAAAGCAGCCAAAACCAACGAAGAGTCATTTTGATTAAGCCAAGTCAACGCGCCAGCCAGCATTTTATATAGATAGGCAGTCGGCTCTCTGTCCATTCCGAGCTGATCAACCGCCTCAAGCATTGCCAAGCCTCTGGTAAGTCGATCTAAATCGGTGTATAGCCCTCGTGCCGAACTGACTAATTCAACCTGACTAACAATGTCAAGATCTCGACCAGTCGTCGAAAGTAAGACATCAATGTGACTTAGTGGTTCAAGTCGTGCGCCAAATTTAGATGTTGTCTTGCGAACACCTTTTGCGACAGCGCGAACCTTGCCATAGTTCTCGGTCATCATCACAATGATGCGATCTGCCTCACGCAAGTCATATGTTCTTAATACAACTGCCTTATCGCGATACAGACTCACGAATCAATACCACCAAACCTGCGGTCGCGTCTTTGAAAATCGTTTATTGCCATCCGTATATGTTCAACATCACAGTGCAACCAAGGCACGTCTAAAAACACAATTTCGCTGTAGGCAAGTTCCCAAACTAATGATTGCGGAATCTTGGTTGGAGGACCAAGGATCAAAGTCAAATCTGGCTCACCTGATGCTGGCGAAACAATTGTGGCAGCGAGTTTTGCCTCATCAATGATTTGATTACTGCTGAGTTGCGCAACTGCATTCACGAATCGTTGCTGGCCGTCTGGACAAGTATCAATTACAACGAGTAAACCATCTGCAGCAATAATCGAAACACGATCTCCCGTTAGTAGACCACCTTGCGAAGAAATAATGGTGTTGCTGATCACCGCTTTAACATTCGAATCATTTTCGCCGCCGTAAGGACAGATCGTTAGATAACGAACATTTTCGCCACTTACTGCACGCACCAACGCATCTATCTGAACTTTCCATTGGTCAGGAGTTGTTGCTAGCCATTCAGCCAAGCTGCCCGCACACACGAGGACATGCGACAATTCGCCGGTTTGACTACGTTTCGCATTCGGCATTCTTCTATTCTCTCACGTTGAAACACCGAGACACTCTTATGTTGCTATCCAAGTTCACGATTTTGCGTTACTAGAGATGAAAATTAGTGATTTGTCAATGTCTTATAGTCGTCTAGATCTTTCAGTCGACAGCCATTATTCGTAAATACTCCGTACCGGAGTTCAGCTGTGACGTCGAGAAAACCGTCAAAGAGTAGACCGGACAAAATTCCGTCGACTCGAAAGGCATCGATAAACCCAGACTTTGGATCGTTGGATCTAAATGTAATGCAATTACTGAACTCAAGAGGAAGAATCAACATCGACTTTCCAGGAGAGCTCGCCTCTATTCGAAGGTCGCCACCCTTTAGCGTGAGTTTTGAATTGCTCGCCTTGACGAGATTATTGATTAACGGTTCATAAACAACAACATCACTCGTGAGAGAAAAATCACTACGGTCCATCGTCTCGAACGTCTCGTCTAATGATTCAGCGACATAAGACTTCGTAGGAGAATAATTACCAAGATTTGTATTTTTCAAAGGTATTAAAAAATCGTTCGCAGAAAACTTAAATGGAGGTTCCGAGTTGTCGCCACCAAAATCAGCTTGTAGCGAATTCAGTGAGTCTGTTCTCATATATTTCACACCCAAAAGACTGTAGATATCAGAGCTTCTCGTCGCGAACTTGTAGTGATTTCTGATCTGTGTTGTTTTCGGGTCAAACAAATAGTGTTCATAAAAATCAAAAGATAGCGGTGTCACCAAATGAGAAATATCATTTAACGCTGGTATCCGTGCGAAAAACAACGCTTCAAAGTCTGTTGTTTCTTTAACGTCGATCACTCGACCCTTGAATTGACTTTCGGGCAGAAGAGCGATTTGCTCAGCCAAAAAAATTTCAGCATCGTCCAGTGATGCCGTCAACGAACGACTTTGACTTCCAAGGTTTCTAACGTCACTTGATGTCAAGGCAACAATCAGAAAAACAGTAATTGGTATATAAATAACTGTTTTTGCCAGGTAATTTTTAACGGTCACCAAATTCGGAGACTTCAACAAAGATGCGATGAACGAAAAAATCGCGATGGTGATTTGCGAAACTGCCGCTGCATAAAGTGGAGCTAAAAACCATACTAAATAAATATGTCTGGGCCCCAATTCGAAATCCCATTGCCGTTGCCATAGTCGATAAACGAATAAAAATGA
>WLFB01000008.1 GCA_009703975.1 Actinomycetota bacterium
ACAATGTTTTTCCCATCAAGAATTCCCATTACGTAAACGGTAGTTGCTTGAAACCTATTTATTTACATTGCATCGGTGTTTCATCTCTAGTTATTTGGTGTTAATAAACACGAGTATTAGTCACATCTAGTAAATACATATCTCAAGTAAGTAGTGTTGCCAGTCATGCGGATCGGAATTCTTGGTGGAACAGGGCCGGCAGGAAGTGCCCTTGGGTTGCGCTTGGCTTCTATTGGCTGTGATGTACTTCTCGGTTCTCGTGATTCTCAACGAGCGGTGGGCATCTGCACCGAACTCGCGCGTAAGTGGCCTGACTTTAAGTTAAATCTAAATGGTGGCGACAATGACGCTGCAGCAGACTGTGAAATAGTGGTTGTTGCTACACCGTGGGACTCGGCAGCAACGATTGTCAACGAGCACACTAAGCAGTTGGTCGGCAAAATTGTTGTGACAATGGCTAACGCATTGGTTCGGGTGGGTAAAGAGTTTCAACCACTAGTGCCGCCGCGTGGAAGTATTGCTGCGCATATTCAGGCTGAGATTCCGTTGTCGCGAGTTGTTGCAGCGTTTCAACATTTACCTGCAACAGAATTGGGCAATCTAGCTCATGAAGTAGACAGTGATGTACTGATCTGCTCAGATGATCCGACTGCGACGGCGGCTATTTCTGAAATTGTTTTACGCATACCTGGTTGTCGACCTTTGAATGCCGGCAGTCTTTCGAATGCCTTAGCTATTGAAGCATTTACTGCAGTGTTGCTGCAATTAAATGTTCGTTACAAAACTCGCGTTGCGCCACGGCTCACTGGAATCCCAGATCGTGGTGAATCTAAGTGACAATGAAGTTGTACGACACTGTAAAAAGAGGTGTCGTTGATTTTGCACCAAACAAAGAAGTTTTAATGTACACATGTGGCATCACGCCTTACGATGCAACGCACATTGGTCATGCTTTCACTTTTGTGAGTTACGATATTTTGCAACGCCGACTAATCGATAAGGGTCATACCGTCAAGTGCGTTCGCAACGTGACTGATGTTGACGATCCGCTGTTTGCAAAAGCGAGAGAACTTGGCGTGCATTATTTAGATCTTGCTGCTGGCGAAGAAGCAAGGTTTGATGCGGATATGAAAGCGCTAAATGTGCTTGATGTTTTCAGCAAGCCTCGCGCATCTTCGGCGATCCCAGACATTCGAAAATTTATTGCATTAGTTTTAGATCGGGGTTTTGCATATCAATGCGGGAGCAGTGTCTATTTTGATGTCACAAAGTTTGAGTCATTTGGCAGTGTCTCAAATTACGACAACGAAACGATGTTGCGATACGCGGCAGAACGAGGCGGCGACCTAACTAATCCAGATAAGCGGAACCCTCTTGACTTCGTATTGTGGCAACCATCCGCGCCGGACGAGCCAAGCTGGGACACGATCTGGGGTCCAGGTCGACCAGGTTGGCATATTGAGTGCTCGGCATTGGCGTTGCGTGATCTTGGTACGACGATTGATTTGCACGGTGGTGGAAGCGATTTAATTTTTCCGCATCATGAGTGCGAGCGCGCTCAGTCTGAGGCCGCAACTGGACAGCAATTTGTCAAACATTGGATGCATGTCGCGATGGTATTTATGGACGGAACAAAAATGTCAAAGAGTTTGGGCAATCTTGAATTCGTAGATCGTTTACGAAAGACTCATGATCCACGAGCGATACGGCTCGCACTTATTTCTAATCACTATCGTCAAGAATGGGAGTGGACTTCATCGTCAATGACTAATTCGTTGGCAAGACTCAAGTCATGGGCTCTGGCTAAAAATGGTGACGGTGCCGCGGGGCTTGCCGAGGTTCGTGACGCACTAGATGAAGACTTAGATGTTCCCGCAGCCATCAATGTGCTCGACGAAGCCGTCGCTGCTGGTCACAGTATTCATGCTTCAGCAAAACTTCTCGGTATAGATTTAGATGACTGACTAATGCGATGGGCAGGTAGATGGTGTGAGCAAAGCAAATTTTGATCCGCTCAAATTTGTTGGTGCTACAAAATTTCAGACTCGCTTCAGACCGTTTGTGCGCTTTTTTGTAAATCGATTTTGGAAGTTTTCACTAATAGGTTTTGATCAGATCCCCAAGACTGGTCCGGCTATTTTGTGTGCGAATCATATTAGTTTTTTAGATTCGGTATTTTTGCTTACACATTCACCGCGCAACATGTCTGTAGTCGGTAAAAGTGAATATATGGATTCTTGGAAGACTCGTTGGCTTTTCACAAAAATCGGCATGATCCCACTTGATCGAAGTGGGGGAGAAAGCGCGTCTTCGGCGATGATTGCGGTTGAGGCCGTGTTGGCGCGCGGCGAACTATTCGGAATATTTCCAGAGGGCACGCGTAGCCGCGATGGCAAACTTTATAAAGGTCGCACCGGTGCAGCGAGGTTGGCGCTGAAATTTGGTTGTCCGATTTATCCTGTGGGGATAACTGGCACGAGTGCGATCATGGCACCAGACACGGTGATGCCGAAATTCGGCAAGAAATGCAAAATTGAAATTGGCCCGCCGATTGACACGCAGAAGTACATGTCGCGCACCGATGATCCTGAGGTATTGCGCGAATTAACTGATGAAGTGATGTCAAAGATTCAGGCGCTGACGAATCAGCAGTATTTATACGAATATGCGCCAAAGCGGTCGAGCGTTAACCGCACTCATATCTAAAACTTTCACAATCTAGACTGAACGAGTCATGACTACGAATATCTCTACGATTACGATTCGGCTTCCAGACGATTCGACTCGCGAGTTACCCAGTGGCTCGACAGGTTTTGATCTTGCAATGTCAATCGGTAAGCGCCTGGGTCAGGCGGCAGTTGCAACAGTAGTCAACGGTATTGAAACCGATTTAGGAGTTTCTCTCGTTGATGGTGCGAAAGTTTCAATAATTACTGCTGATTCAGATGCAGGTCGTCACGTTCTGCGTCACTCAACTGCTCACGTTTTAGCCCAAGCAGTTGTACAACTTTTTGTAGGTGCAAAATTTTCAATTGGTCCGGCAATTGAGGATGGTTTTTATTACGACTTTGAATTGCCAAACTCAAAAACATTCAGCGACGATGATCTCGCCAAAATTCAACAACGAATGCAAGAGATCGTCAAGGCTGATCAACCTTTTGTGCGCTCAGAAATGTCGGCTCGCGATGCGTTGAAGCTTTTTTCTGATCAGCCGTACAAATGTGAAATTATTGAGCGCGTCACACAAGGCGACGCAGACTCAAGCGATGCCGGTGAAGCAGGCAGCGCAGATGCCGTAAGTGTTTATCGAAACACAGATGATTTTGTCGATCTTTGTCGCGGGCCTCATGTGCCATCAACGAGCCGTCTCGGCCATTTTGCGTTGATGAAAGTTGCAGGTGCGTATTGGCGCGGCAACGAAAAAGGTCCAATGTTGCAGCGCATCTATGGCACCGCATGGGAGTCAAAGGCCGCATTGGCTGAGCATTTGCATCGACTTGAAGAAGCTGAAAAGCGCGATCATCGTCGGTTGGCAGTTGAAATGGATTTGCTTTCGTTTCCTCAAGAACTTGGCGGCGGTCTTGCAGTTTGGCATCCGAAGGGTGGCATCGTTCGCAAACTGATGGAGGACTACAGTCGCGAGCGCCATCAAAACGGCGGATACAAATTTGTGTTCACACCGCATTTGGCAAATGCACACTTGTTCGAAACATCAGGTCACTTGCAGTTCTACAAGGACGGCATGTATCCACCAATGGAGATGGACAACGGAACTTATTACCCAAAGCCGATGAATTGTCCGATGCATTGTTTGATTTATCGCGATCGCCAACGCAGCTATCGCGAATTACCGTTGCGATTGTTTGAACTGGGCACCGTCTATCGCTACGAGCGAGCTGGAACTCTGCACGGTTTACTTCGCATTCGAGGTTTCACCCAAGACGACAGCCATATTTTTTGTACCGAAGAACAAATGGCGGATGAAATCGCTTCACTTCTAGATTTCGTGTTGAGCGTCTTACGTAGATTTGGCTTCAATGACTTTGATTTTAAACTCAGTACTCGTAATCTTGAAAAATCAGTCGGCTCTGATGAAATTTGGGGCAAAGCCACTGAGGCATTAACTGAAGCTTTGAATCGTCACGGCTTGAAGTACACGGTTTCTCCTGGCGACGCCGCGTTTTATGGTCCGAAGATAGATATTGATGTTCGCGATGCAATCGGTCGCAAATGGCAATTGAGCACAATTCAATGCGACTTTAATTTGCCAGAACGATTCGGTCTTGAATACATTGCGACAGATAATGCAAGAAAGCGCCCGATCATGTTGCATCGTGCATTGTTTGGTTCGATTGAACGCTTCTTCGGTGTATTGCTCGAGCATTACGGCGGCGCGTTTCCGACTTGGTTGGCACCGATTCAAGTTCGGGTGTTAGCCGTGGCGTCAGCACACGAGCAGTACGCGCTTGAAGTCACAGAAACTCTCAGCAAACTCGGATATCGGGTAGACCAACTAGTTGCTGATGAGCAACTTGGTAAACGTATTCGTGCATCAAAGTTAGAACGCATTCCGTATGTTTTAGTTGTTGGCGATGACGATATTGCAGGGGCAACAGTTGGTGTAAATCCGCGTGGTGGTGACGTAATTCGAGGCGTTTCTTTGAATGATTTCATTCAGCAACTCGCGGCTGATGTCGGCCAAGAGAACAATCTTCAGAAACATGTTTGAAGAGAAAACACTTAGAGTACAAAAATGCTAGATCGGATCTGGAACGGCTGGCGCGCCGACTATGTGATGCACGGGCAAGACACGCGCAGCACAAGCAATGCATCAATCTTTACTCAGATTCTAAATAGTGGCCTTAGTGACGAACAGAGTTTCATTGTTCATCGGGGCAAAACCGTTTTTGCAATCATGAACGCCTTTCCATATACGTCGGGCCACTTATTGGTAATTCCGTATCGCGAAGTTGCTGAACTTGAAATGTTAAGTGTCGAAGAGACCAGTGAACTTTGGGCGACAGTCACAGATGCGACAAAAGTCGTTAAATCTGTCTATAAGCCAGAGGCGTTAAATGTTGGGCTCAACCTTGGTGCTGCGGCCGGTGGAAGCATCTCACAGCATCTTCACGTGCACATAGTTGCTCGTTGGGGTGGAGACACAAATTTTATGGTCGTGACAGCGAACACAAAGATTTTGCCAGAAGCATTAGATGTGAGCGCCTCTAGAATCCGAGAAGCATGGAAGACAACAATTTGATGGCGGCAGACTCAGTAAACGAGATTCGTGATTCACTACCCGATGATTTAAATGTCACGGGTTTTGTTGGGCCATATATGTTTCCAGATAACAGTCGTCGCAGAATACCAGCATTGCTTTATCTCGGTATTGCCGCAATGTGTGTAGTTCTTTGGGCGACGCAACACACCAATGAAAATGGTTTAGTCAGCGATGGTTTTTTGTGGGCTGCGATTCTGCTCGCGGTATTTAGTTTGTATTCGTTGTCGTCATCATGGCGAATGACAGTTGATGAAAAACTCGCACTTGTTTACGCAACGCGCGCCGTTGGTTTCGCTGTGGGCCATGCGTCGGCGCAACAAGTTTGGCGAGGCTTTCGCAGTCGTCCAACGTGGCGCGTTTTTTGTTATAGCGAACAAGAGCCACCACTTCAACGAGGTCTTGTGTTGATTGATGCAATTGATGCTCGAATTGTTCAGTGCCTAGTAGAGGCGAACCCAGACAGTTAGTAAGACTGCACTAGCGAGATTGCACTAGCGAGATTGCACTAGACTGATGCGATGTTTGACGGCAGGTTTAAGAAAGAATTCGAACGCATTGTGCGCCCAGTGGGCGAGTTGTTGCGTAGAACAAAGCTTTCGCCAGACCACTTAACATTAATTGGACTGCTAATCGCTTGTGTTGCCGCAGTCACCATTGCTATTGGCGAATTGCAAGTTGGATTACTGCTTGTGATTTGTGCGGCGTTGCCTGATCTGTTCGATGGTGCATTAGCTAAAGCATCGAACCAAAGTAGTCAGCGTGGCGCTTTTTTTGATTCAACTATTGATCGTGTAACAGACGCCGTCTTATTAGGTGGCGTTGCTTGGTTTCTCGGTTCTCAACGCGGTGCTCACGCATCAGTATTGCCATTCGCAGTCATGGCGGTCTCGTCGTTGATCTCTTATCAGCGCGCTAAAGCTGAGGCACTTGGGTTGCAGGCTAAAGGTGGGCTGATGGAGCGTGCCGAACGAATTATCTTGCTGTGCGTAGGTTTACTTTTTGACTCATTGTTGTTTTGGGCGATGTGGTTGATGTTGATTCTTTGCACGATCACAGCGGTGCAGCGCTTTTTTAAAGTCTGGAATCAGGCGGCAATCGCGCCAGCTACGGCTGAACGAGTTGCATTACGACAATCTCGACGTGCTTCTCGTAGTGCTCAACGTGCCGATCGACGAATGCGTTTATCGCGTCGTCGCAACATGAAGTGACATCGGCGCCTCAAAAAAATCGTTCTGATTCGTTAGTCGTCATTGGTTGCCGCATGGTTGCGGTTCTAGCGAAAATTACCCCAACATTTGTCATAGCCATATTGACTGCAGTCTTGGTTCCAATTGTGACAATTCCAATGCGTAAAAAACGTGCAATTGTTTCAAGACACATGCGGCGCGTTCAACCCGAGTTAAGCGACCGTCAAAATCGTCGTGCAGTGCAAAAATCGTATGAGAGTTACGCCCGTTATTACGTCGAAACTTTTCGACTGCCGTATTTAAATTCGAAGCAAATTCAGTCTGGAGTCTCGATAGAAGGCTTCGAACATATTGAATCTGGGCTCAAACTAGGCAAGGGTGTGATTCTTGCTTTGCCCCACTTAGGTGGTTGGGAGTGGTCGGGTAGGTGGTTGATCCAAAGCGGACACAAGCTCAACGCGGTAGTTGAGAAACTCGAGTCGCAACAATTGTTTGAAATGTTTTTACAACTTCGCAGAAACTACGGTGTCCAGGTGATCCCATTAGATGACAGCGCCGGCGTCGCCGTACAACAAGCGCTTGCAAGAAATGAGATCGTTGCACTTTTGAGTGACCGTGACATTCAGGGCACTGGTGTTGACATCGAGTTTTTCGGCGAGAGAACTACGATCCCGACCGGCCCTGCTTTTTTTGCGTTGCGAACGGGTGCTGCTCTCGTACCGCTTGCTACATATTTCTCAAAACGCCTTGACGGTCATGAAACAATCGTGCGGCCGGCAATCAAAGTTGAGCGACTTGCGACATTACGAGAAGATGTGCAAAGAATTTCGCAACATTTGGCAATTGAACTTGAACTTCTGATTCGCCGTGACCCCGCGCAGTGGCATCTGTTTCAACCAAATTGGCCGAGTGATCTAACTTCTCATTCGGTTTAGATAATTAATTTGAATACGCCGCAAACAATTCGCTAACAGCCTTTGCTTGACCGCCAGAAGTCGAAGACATTACCGCAATCGGAAGAACGCCGGCTTGTGACCAACCCCAAAGGGCTTCACGAACCGTGTCACTGTCTCCAGAAATTGTGCAATCACTTAGCCATTCAGTATCCATTGCTGCGACAATTTCTGCAGAACGGGTTTCTTTGTTAGGCGACTCAAGTATTTTTTCGAATGCATCAATCTGCTCGTCGTAACCGCACGATCGCCAATAGTTTCGATAGTTAGGTAGTGAAACATACCCAACAAGTGTTTTGCGATGTATTGCTTGGGCGGCTGCAATATCGTCGCTAATCACTGTTGGCACCATGTTTGCCAAAAACATTTCTGATCTGCGTGATGCTTCAATATTTGTAAGTTGATCAGAGATATTGCTTAACGAAGCGTTTGCCCAGATCGCGCCTTGAGAAATTTCAGTTGCAAGATCCAACATTTTATTGCGAAGAGCCGCCAAATAAATCGGTGGAAGTTCGCCCGAAAATCGTTCTTGAGTACGCATGGTCGCGACGTAAGTTTTTATATCCGCAAGTGGTGTGGCAGTAGTCGCGCCAAGTCGGTTAATGACTGGTCCATGACTAACTCCAAGGCCAAGGCTAAATCGCTTATCAGAAATTTCATGAATGTGTGCAGCGGTGTTTGCCATTTCGATTGCGTGGCTGTAATAAATCGGTTGAATTGATGTCCAAAACTTTATTGACTTAGTCGCGTGTGCCAATGAAACACAAAATGCCATTGCGGCACCGAGGCTTGGGCATGCAATGCCAGAGAACCCGAGTGTCTCTGCTTGTTGGGCGAGGTCGAGCACGGCCATTCGCTTGTTAGGTGATGCAACTAGCGATACCGCTGGTCTAAAACTCTCTTGATTAGTCATAGTGCAAAGTTAGTTGCTGAATAAGGTCGATCAATTGACGATGTCTTAATTTCGACCATCGGTCGTACCGTGTAGTTGATGAATTCGGCAAGTAGTCCGGCCTATCCGGTTGATCTGGTTAATTCGGTAAATCCGGTTAATCCGGTTAATCCAGTCAAGAGCTTCGAGCGCAAGAAGATGCTTCGCATCGGGTTGGTGTGTCCTTATAGTTTGACGATTCCCGGTGGCGTCCAATCTCAAGTTCTAGGTTTGGCTCGCGAGTTGCGTCGGATGGGTCACGAAGCACGAGTGCTCGGCCCTTGCGATGGACCTCCACCTGAGCCGTTTGTGACACCACTCGGCAATAGTCTGCCAACTGCTGCGAATGGTTCGACTGCGCCGCTAGCGCCTGACCCCTCGGCGGCACTGCGCACTATTCGCGCGATCAACGATGAGGCCTTTGATATTTTGCATTTACACGAGCCGATTGCACCCGGGCCGACGATGACCGCGTTACTGTTGCGCCTCGCGCCGATGATTGGCACATTTCACGCCGCCGGAGACATCGCTTGGTACGGGCGCATCAACAAGGGGGTCAACTGGCTCGCTAATCACCTTGATGTGCGAGTTGCGGTTTCACCACAAGCACAAGAACTTGCAAATCGTTATTTAGGTGGCGAATACGAGATTTTATTTAACGGTATAGAAAACGAATTATATGCACGGCCAAATATTTCACGTAGTGCAGAAAAAATTGTTTTCTTTTGTGGCAGGTATGAGCCAAGAAAAGGACTCGCTGAGTTACTTGAGGCGTTTGCCAAACTTTCGGACGATGTTAAATTGTGGATCGCATCAGATGGTGATGGCATTTCGTTGTTGAAACAGAAATATGCACATGACGGTCGTATTTCGTGGCTCGGAAGAATCACTGATGAAGACAAAATAGATCGGCTTGCGCAATGTTCAGTTTTTTGTGCACCATCTTTACATAGTGAGTCTTTTGGAATAGTGGTGCTCGAGTCAATGGCAAGCGGAACGCCAGTTGTTGCAAGTTCGCTTGAGGGCTATCGCAATGTTGGTACACATGACGTGAATGCATGGTTGGTCGAACCTGGTGATATCGCTGAACTAGCCGAAGGTTTAACTCGAGTATTGACAGACAAAAAACTTGCGCAAAAACTAAGTGACGGTGGTCTCATTAGGGC
The DNA here is from genome assembly GCA_009703975.1 of Actinomycetota bacterium. GTDB lineage: Bacteria > Actinomycetota > Acidimicrobiia > Acidimicrobiales > Ilumatobacteraceae > BACL27. Next base: position 9,519 of record WLFB01000008.1, read on the forward strand.
AAGTGAACTCTCAATGAGCCGACTCGCGAAAATCTATGTTGAGATGTATTACGTGGTTCTTGAGCGCGAGCATTTTTCACCTGATCATCACCCAAAAAGCCGAATAGTTCGCCTGTACTCAGATCGAGTTTTGCGTAAAAATCCTCAAGTTTGATTCGCGCACTACAATAAAAGAAAGATAACGAGTCGAGACTAATGGAGGACAACGTGGGCATTTGGATTGGTCTGGTTCTAGGTTTTGCTGTCATCACAATTCCTGTGATGATTTACAACTCGCTCGTACAAAAACGCAACCAAGTTAAGAACGCCTGGGCTCAAATCGATGTGCAACTTAAACGACGTATAGAACTGATTCCGAATCTTGTTGAAACTGTCAAGGGTTATGCAAACTTCGAGCAAAAAACCTTACAAGATGTAATTTTGGCTCGAAACACTGCGATGTCAGCACCGGAAACGGCATCGGGTCAGGCGAATGCAGACAGTGCATTATCTGGGGCATTGCGTCAGTTCTTCGCACTTTCTGAGGCTTACCCAGATCTCAAAGCCAACGCGAGTTTCTTGAACTTGCAAGAAGAACTAAGCAACACAGAGAGCCGTATTGCCTACGCCCGCCAGTTTTATAACGATGCTGTGCTTGCGTATAACAACTCGGTGCATAGCTTTCCAAGCGTGATAGTTGCTTCACTATTTAAATTTGCTGAAAGTGATTCATTTGAGGCAACAGAAGCCGAAAAAACTGCCCCAAAGGTGCAGTTTTAGTTTTAGTTCTAGAATCTGGCTCTGATTATGTATGACTTAATTGCTTCAAATAAACGGCGTTCTGTCTTTTTGCTTTTGGGTTTCTCATTGTTTCTTGTTGTCGTTGGTATGGCAGCAGGTTTAGTTCTCGGTAATCCAATAGTTGGCACAACTTTTGCGCTTGTCGTATCTGGCGTGATGGCGGTTATTTCATATTGGAAGTCGGACACAATTGCTCTGAAGGTGAGTCGCGCAGTACCAGCCGACGAAGTCGAATACAAGCGCCTACATAACTTGGTCGAAGGTTTGTGCATCGCTGGTGGTTTGCCAAAACCGCGTTTGTATGTGATCAACGATCAAGCTCCAAATGCTTTCGCAACAGGTCGTAATCCAAAACATGCAGCGGTCGCAGTGACTTCTGGATTATTAGAGAAGCTAGACCGCGTCGAACTCGAAGGAGTTTTGGCTCACGAACTATCGCACATTAAGAATTACGACATTTTAGTTTCGACCCTCGCCGTCACACTCGTTGGCACTGTTGCGCTGCTCACCGACATTTCGATTCGTATGATGTGGTGGAACGGCGGGCGAGTCAGTCGTAGTGATGATCGTCGTAATTCATCTAATCCACTTGCGTTTATTGGTTTTGCTTTATTGATAATTGCGCCAATCGTGGCGCGAATGATGCAGGCGTCAATCAGTCGACGTCGTGAAACTTTGGCGGATGTTTCGGCATGTCAACTAACTAGGTATCCGCCAGGTTTAATTTCGGCGCTAGAAAAACTTCAGGCCGATAGCACCGTGACTCACTCGGCCAGTATGGCTACGGCCCACATGTGGATTGAGCAACCTTTATCTGGGGTTAATGACTCGGGTAAACTAGCGGGGTTTCATAAACTGTTCAATACCCATCCACCACTGTCAGAACGAATAGCTCTATTAAGGGAGATGTAAAATGAAAACTAAATCACTTCGAAAACTTAACGTAAGTATTGTTTTTTTAATCCTCGGCGGATTGATCGTTGCAAGTTGTGGTGGCAAATCTGATACCGCTTCGACACTTCCAGTTGAAGAGGTAGTTGAAACAACAATCCCTGAGACTACGACGACAACAATTCCGGTTATTGTTAACCCGTTGACCGGTGCTCCAGCTGCAGATGAGTCAATTCTCAATCGACCTGCACTGATCGTCAAGATTGATAACCATCCGCAAGCGCGCCCGCAATGGGGACTAAACCAAGCTGATTTGGTGTTTGAAGAAAATGTTGAGCAGTTAACCCGTTTTGCCGCAGTGTTTCATTCGCAAGGAAGTGACCCAGTTGGGCCGATTCGCAGTGGTCGAGTACAAGACATAAATCTTCTTGGCTCGCTAAACCACCCATTATTCGCATGGAGCGGTGGAAACCAACAAGTTACTTCTGCAATTCGTAAGTCATGGCTTGTTGACTTAAGTCATTCGGCCGCAAATGAAAAGGGTGGCTACCGTCGCGAGTCGAGCCGTAATGCGCCACATAACTTACTTGCCGAAACTACAAAACTTTGGTCGCTCGCACCCGCTGATGCCAAGCCGCCAGCACCGCAATTCGAATATCGCAAAAGTGATGAGCCTGTGACCACAGCCTCGAAACCGGCTGCAGCAGTCAAAATTTCAATGGATGGCGTAGATGTGATGTGGGAGTGGAACCCAGATTTATTAACTTTTGTTCGGTCGCAAGATAATAAACCGCATGTTGACATGCAAGATGTTCGCATCAATGCTCAAAATGTTGTTGTTATTTCGGTTGTTTATTCGAAGAGCGGTTCAAGTCCAGTTGCAAAATCTGTCGGCAGTGGAGAAGTTTGGATCTACACAGCTGGGGTATTGGTTCAAGGTACATGGGAGCGTCCAGATCCTGAAATGCCATTTATTTATAAAGACATCAACGGAGAAATTATTAAATTGACGCCAGGTCGCACATGGATAGAAGTCATTCGTCCGAAGTCTGCGGTAAATATTGCCCCTGGTGAGGATGTTACAAAAGTCAAGTACCCCTGATCTAAGTAGTCATTCATTCGTTGTGTACGCTTTCATCAACCAGACGTTGGAGATTCAAAATGGCAAAAAGTGAAGTTAACAAAACTGGCTCGATGACCGTTAAGCGCGGTTTGGCAGAAATGTTAAAGGGCGGCGTGATCATGGACGTCGTTAATGCCGATCAAGCAAAGATTGCCGAAGATTCTGGCGCGTGCGCAGTTATGGCTCTCGAGCGTGTGCCAGCAGATATTCGTCGCGATGGTGGCGTTGCTCGAATGAGTGATCCAGAGATGATCGAAAAGATTCAAGCAGTTGTCTCAATACCTGTAATGGCCAAAGCTCGAATCGGACATTTTGTTGAAGCGCAAGTGCTCGAGTCGCTTGGTGTTGACTTTATTGATGAGAGCGAAGTTTTGACACCCGCCGACGAATCACATCACAT
>WLFB01000080.1 GCA_009703975.1 Actinomycetota bacterium
ACTTGAGTATGGATCTGTCGCCTTGAGTGGGTCAATGCGTTTGAACGATGTGCCTTTTCAGTTGAACCACCGAGCACTTTCGCCGTGCTCATAAATATAAAATGCCTGTTGATACCCAGCGCTAATCGTTGTGAAAGTAGAGACGTCAACAGCGAGTTAGTTGAACGGTACAAGTCATGTTGAGAATTTGAGCCATCGCTTGTCACGTGTGCTCTTGCAGCCAAATGAATAAGTATCTCGCAGTCATCGACCGCTTGGTGCCACTGCGAATTGGAGTCACTGACTTGTCGTGCATCGAGAACTTTTACATCATGTGTCTGCTTGAGTTTTGGCACGAGTTGGGAGCCAATGAAGCCAGTTGCGCCAGTTACAAGAATTTTCATATCGCTATAAGTGAATCATAAACGCTGCGTTTGTCTTTAATGACTATTTGGTCTCTTACTGTTAACTCTCAGCATCCAGTTTTCTTGCTTGCAATATCCCCAGGAGTGCAAGAACTCCCATTATTGATAGAAAAGGCAGATTCTGGCGTGATGAGTTGAAGTTAGTTTGCGAGACCAATCCCAGAAAAAATACGAATGCAGTGAACACTTCAGTTCTGAGTGCCGAATACGCAAGTTTTTTGTTCAATAATGTGAAGATAAATAAAATTGGAATCATGAAAGTGTCAACGAAAAATAATCTCAGAGCAAGCAATTGTGGAACAGTAAGTCTTACGACATCTCGGCCAAAAGTGAGAAATTGCAAACCTAGTAGATTTGCAAAAAATCTCCACCATGCTTCTTGGGTAAAGAGTTTTGGAGAAACATAATTATTTTTGTACTTAAAGAACCCTCCCAAGGCGAACCCGAAACCCCCCACAACAAAAGTCACAATTGTTATTGCTATCAGAGCAAGTGGTGCTCGTTTTAGAGGGTGCCGCTTAAGCCACTGACCGACCAGCCATGCAAAAATTAGAGCAACAGTTAAGTGTGGTCGAAGTAATCCCGAAACCCCTAGAGCCACGAACCGCAGTAACGGCACTTGTCCTAAATAAAAATACGAAACACATAAAACAATTTGTAAGTCTCGAAGTCCAAGTGCTGATAAAAATATGAATAGCGGTCCCGAAAACAAAATTGAATGCCATAATTTGATTTGTATTCCTTGGCTGCGGATGAAGTCAGAACAAACTCTGTAAGTAAACAGTAGAGAAAGCGCCTGGAAGAATTTGAAAGCCAGCAATGAATCAAACCCAATTGTGTTTAAAAGCCAAACTGGCGCCACGACAATGTAGCGACCTCCGATAAATCTGTCCAACGAAAGAGAAACACCCTGATCAATGAACTGATCCAGTAAAACGATCTGAGTGCCTTGGTCGCTTGAATAAAAAGATGCATGATCGACACCATAAATAAATCGAATCACGATTACTGCGAGCACCCAAACGGCAGTAAATAATGTGAGATACAGGTCGTAACGGCCAGAGCGCCTCGCGAAGATCATCAGAACGACACCCAAGAGCACCGCTTGGAAAATAAAAAAGATCATTATTTAATTGTCGCTTGAAGTGGTGATAATAATTTACCAATCCAGTCCCATTGACCATTTAACTTCTGTTTCAGTGTTGTTTGATTGTCAAGATTCCAGACATCAATTCTCGGAATCTCAAGTGGTTTGACTCCGACTTGGTAGCAACCCCAACTGCTTGTTGCGGCGTAAAGGTAACCGACTGATGCCGCAATTTCTTGAACCTGAGAATTAAATGCGCCATGCGGATAACTCATTGTTGTTATGTTTCTTTGGGTCAAGTTCTCAAGCCAATCTTTACTTGACATTAATTCATCAGTGATTTCAGTTGCTTGCAGAGTGTTCAAGTGTTGATGTGAGAACCCATGAGCGCCAATAGTCACGCCAGGTAGTTTGCTCAGAGATACCAACTCGGCTTCTGATAAATATCTATTGTCACCAGAGATCACATTTGCCGGTGTAACGAATACGTGAAACGGAAGATTTTTTTTACACAGAATTGGCGCGGCAATTGTCAGGGTGTCTTTATACCCATCATCAAAAGTAACCGAGACGCCAGAAGATGACGAGTCTTCAAGTGAGACGACTCTGCGGTTGACCGAATTGGATTGACGCGCCAAATATTCAACATGACTAGTGAAGTAGGTTTCAGAAATTGAATAAATATCTGATTTTCGAAATGCGGATTCTGTGTTTTTGAGCACCGAGTGATACATCAAAACTCGTCGCAAATTCTGCTTCTTGAATTTAGAAACCAAATTGGCAGTGCTAACAACTTGAGCCGCCCTATATTTCATGAGGTTCATTTTGCTATTAGCTCTTCGGGCTTTGAGTTGTGGTGATTGCACGCCAAAGCGTAATCGCTGTACCTAGATAGATTTTTATAAAAAATGGCGACATCATAAAGGCCCGGGCGAACAATTGAATCGCTTGAGTTGGTTGATTTGTTAATTGTCTGGCGGCTCCATAGTGAGCAATCGCATAGCGATGGCGCATGCGCAACCTAGTTTTAATTGTTTGAGGTTGTGTGCTGAAATGAGTTCTTAAAACTGTAAGTTCGGCGGCGAAATTTCTCAGGACACTGCTACTTGCACTGTCGGCAAGTCGATGAAACTCGCCCAACACTTCAGGGATAAACGAAGTTCGTGGATTTTTAGCTGCGAGGCGCAACCAGAGGTCGTAGTCTTCGGTTGTAATAATTTCTGGATTTTCATCAAAGCCTTGAACAGAGTCAAGTAGCGGTTTAGCAATAAAAGTTGTTGAAGTTGAGATGCAGTTGCCTTTGTATAAAAGACGGTTGTAAGTTGCGTTTGAAGCTGGACCATACATCACTGTGCGTTGAGTCAGATCACTGTTAATCCACAGTTCGCCGTGGCAAATGAATTGATAACCGGCCGAAGCTTGCTCAACGCATTTTTGAAGTTTGTTTGGATACCAAACATCATCTGAATCCAGAAAAGCGATGAAGTCTCCGGCTGCTTCTTTCAGGCCATGATTACGTGAGGCTGCAATTACACCATTATTGCTGAAGTTAAAAAGTTTGATTCGCGGGTCGGCGAGAGAATTTACTACTTCAATTGTGTTGTCAGTTGAAAAATTGTTTACAACGACAGCCTCCCAGTTTTGAAAACTTTGAGCCACAACCGAATCGAGCGCCTTTTTCAAAAACTTTGCGTGATTGAAAGTTGGGATCACCACCGAAACATAAGGTTTGGTAGTCATATTAGTTTTGAAACTTAAACCAATTTTTGCAGCTTTGCAGTAAAGAATCTATTTCTTTTTCAATATCCCAATTTAGATTGAGCCCTGTAGCGAAAAGTTTGGCTGAACTATATTCAAACGCATTTGGCAAAGCATCTGGGGTTTCGTTCGGCTTTTCTATTTTCGGTATGAAACCCAAAATAATTTCGCATCTTGCTGCAACGAGTTCTGCCATTTGAATTATCTGCAGAGATCCTCTGCCACCAACATTGAACAGCCCATCGGCAATTTGTTGTTTGTCTAGTTGAAGCACATGATTAACCGCTGAGCAAACATCAGTGAACGGAACAAAATTGCGAAATTGTAGTCCATGTGATTTAAGTGTCAATTTTTTTGTTTCAACGGCTTGGCGACAAAGGTCGTTGGCGATAATCTGCCAGATCTTGGCATCCGGTGACATTGGTGCACCAAAGCCGTTTGCCGACCTCAATCTGACGCCTTCAAGTTGCTGCGAGTTATGCGCGTGCTCAACTATGTGTTCTGCATCAAGATGCGTTTGCGCATAAGCATCCCGTGGATTAGTCGGTGACTGTTCGGTAACAACCCCAGTCAAAGTATTTCCGTAGACCTGAATTGTCGAAAGATAAATAAAGCGTAAATTTTTTATGTCGCTCGCTTGCTCGACAATTCGACGCGTGTATTCGACGTTTACCAACTGGGCATGTTGTGGGTCTGCACGACATTCATAGTCATTTAGCGCTGCGAGATGAACCACATGAGTGACTTCGTGAAGCATTTGTTTAATCGAGTTTTGATTTTCGAAATCAATTAAGCAGACTTCGGCTTTTGGTGCCCAACTTGGTGGTTGACGCTTTTGTCTCGACGCCAATCGCAAATTGATTTCTGAGTTTTTCGAAAGATCCGCTGAGATTCGCCCGCCCAGTGTTCCGAACCCGCCAGTTAGAAGGACATTCTTGGTCATCGATGAATTAGTTGCCAGTTATATGGAAAGTGTGGATCAGTTGGTTCGCGCCGATGTATTTCTGACGGATCATGTGGGATGCTTGCGCAATTAGCAACGACAGCCATCTCGGTTCCGATTCCTTTGAAGCCATTCCATACTTTTGGTGGAACTGTTACTAACCAGTAGTTCTCTTCTCCGAGAAATAATTCTTGCACTTCACCTTTTGTTGGGCTCTCAGGTCGATCGTCGTAGAGCACAAACTTAATTCGTCCATGTGGAACCGCGTAGTTGAGAATCATTTTGTCGTGAAAGTGCCAAGCTTTAACCGCATCAGGAAATACACATGAGAAATAAATTTCGCCAAAAGATTGAAAAGCCTTGTCGGTACTTTTCAACATATGCATTACCTTGCCCCGCTCGTCAGCGATCTGCAACAGGGGTGTAATAATTACGCCATCGATCATTTTATTTGCTCCATATATTCATTGATTTGAGATTCAGTTATTTCTCTGACTGAGTTTCCGTTATTGACGTCGCGATACCACGACACCGTGTTTGTCATCGTTTGTAAGAAGTCCCAACGTGGTCTCCAACTCATTTGTTGTTTTGCTTTGTCACAATTCAGATGTAGAAGACCGGCTTCATGCATCTGCGTAGTCGGTGTGTCAATTTTTATTTCGCCAGATCCCCAGATCTTCACAGCCTGTTTCGCAACATCGTTGACACTGTAGGCATCTGACTCATCTGGGCCAAAGTTCCAAGCGCCATTAAATGATTTCGGTGACTCGCAGAGGTAGTGGGCGAGTTGCACGTATCCAGAGAGTGGCTCAAGAACATGTTGCCATGGTCGAGTGGCATTCGGATATCTCAACACGATCGGCTGGTTTGTTGAAAGCGAACGAATGCAGTCAGGAATAATTCGATCTTGCGCCCAATCACCGCCACCGATTACGTTTCCTGCACGAACCGTGGCTGCACCGAAATTTTCTCGAGATGATAAAAATGAATCAAAAAATGAAGAGAAAACAAGTTCAGCCGCAGCCTTCGAAGCACTGTAAGGGTCACGTCCACCTAGTTCGTCAGTCTCGCGGTAGCCATCTCGTACTTCTCTATTTTTGTAGCACTTATCGGAGGTAACGAAAATCAGCGATCTGATTGAATCGGTAATTTTCACTGCTTCCATCAGGTTGACTGCGCCGCCAATATTTGTGTCGTAAGTAGTTTTTGGGTCTGCGTATGATCGGCGAACCAACGCTTGGGCTGCAAGGTGAAAAACAATTTCAGGTTTCGAAGATTTGATGAAGTGGCTAAGGCTTTCAGAATCACGAACATCACCATCTTGGTGTTGGATGAGTTTTTTTAAACCAAGTTGCTCAAAGTGACTTTGCTCAGATTCGGCTGGTAGCGCGTAACCATAAACTTCTGCACCAGCAAGATGCAACCATAACGAGAGCCAAGATCCTTTGAAGCCGGTATCGCCAGTGACCACGATGCGCTTTCCTTTAAAGCTTGCGACTGCTTCTAAGAGCGAACCCATGGAGCCTTCCCAGATTTGAACATTTGGTTAAGTAACTCCCAGTCGCGATACGTATCCATGCATTGCCAAAACTCGTCGTGGGGGTACATCGTCATCTGTGACTCGTGCACAATTTTCTGGATTGGTTCTTTCTCAAACACAAGATCTTCGCGTGGCTCAAGGTAATCAAAAACATTTGGTTCACACACGAAAAATCCACCAGAGATTCTTCCGCCAGATGCCTGAGGCTTTTCGTTAAAACCTGTGACATTATTTGTGTCATCAACTTGTAACTCGCCAAAACGACTTGGTGGCCGCACACCAGTAACCGTTAGAAACTTTTTGTTATCTTGATGATGTTTAACAAGTTTGCCAAGGTCAACATCACTTAAGCCATCGCCATAACTAAGCATGAAGGTTTCGTCGCCGATTAGTTGCTGTATCTTTCGAAGCCGCGCACCAGTCATTGCCTCAAGCCCAGTATCAACAAGTTTGACGACACAGTTATTCCGATTGATTAAACCTTTGAATTCGTGGATATTTGATAACTCTGGTTTTGTAGGTAATTGTGTCAACTCACCATTTTGTTTGCGAAAAAAATCAACTACTGTTTCAGATTTATAACCCAGACACAAGACAAATTCAGAAAACCCAAAATCTGCGTAGTAACCCATCAGGTGCCACAGGATCGGCATCTCG
>WLFB01000081.1 GCA_009703975.1 Actinomycetota bacterium
ACGGCACGGCAAATATCTATACGCACAAACATAGAATCACCGACTAGATAGCCTTAACTTCACCAGCCCTTGTAGCTCAGCGGATAGAGCACCGGACTTCTAATCCGTAGGTCGCAGGTTCAAATCCTGCCGAGGGCGCTTCAAGCTAAATTTTTATTTTAAATCCTTTTGGACATTTTGGATTTTTCGCGGAAATTAATTTTGAAACTTTGCCTTTCGTGCAATTAATTGTTTGATTAGTTGGCGCGACTGTTGTTGGTGTCGTTACTAGTGGGACAATTTGAAGATTCGCTGGTATCGCAAACTCTGTAGTCCCTGAGCCGTCGCTCCAAATTCGCAAAGTTTTGAGATCAACTCCGGCTTTGTTGCCTCCCCAGTAGTTGAGTCCAGATTTATCAAAGGTCGTCTTCTCTGCATAATCTTTAACAATTCCGGCCGCTGCGCATTCTGGTTCGCCGTGCATTAAATCATTTGTAGTTGTCGAGTCACACGCATGCTTCACACCGTATGAGTGGAATATTTCGTGCACTATTACATGCGCAATCGAATTCAAACCTAAGAATTCAGCTATTCCAGGTTCATCTTCATCCATGCAACCGGGCCAATTTGGCAGGGCTAAAGACCATCCGCTGCCGACTTGAGACCATCCACATCCCGTGTCGGTGGCTAACTTTTGGTCAATTACGAATATCAAACTTTTACCAAGATAATTTGTTGGATTTAATTTTTGATACATCCGAACTAGGTCTTCGTCGTTCTTCATATCAATATTGCCTTCGTACTTCAAATAAGCAATATCTAGTTGCCCCTGGTAAGTGTCGAAAATCAGCTCCTTGCCAGTCTTCGTTTTTAGCCATGATTGAATTTGGGAAATGTACTGTTTCACTCGACCATTCGTGTGGTAGTTACTTCCAGCGCTACTTTGTGTCTCAACATAGACAACTTGAATCTGGTGCCCTTTTTTGTCGTCAGTTAAAGAGGTGCCAGGATCCTGAGCTGCGTTCGCACGAAAACTAGCAAACAGAAAAACGGCAACAGTCAGAAAAACAATACGTCTAAAACCCTGCACCGAGCACCCCAAGCTTCATTTAGAACAAAGTCTTAGGACTTTGATTAATGAATTGTATTACAAATTTTTGAAGTGAGATTTGAAGCGAGTTTTATAGTTAGACAGTTGCAGTTTCACTGCGCAGAGCCGGGTGAATCATGTTTTCACGAGGCAGTGCAATTGGCAGGTATTCGCGGATCTTGGCATCAACTTCTTCGGGTATGTGGCTCGGGAAGTTGTTGTCGAGAACTTGCTTGACTTTGGCGATCGCCACATCAATGATTTGTGGTCGACCGACTTCGTTCCATTCTTTCGGGCTCAAACGGTCGCCAACAGCAGGGTAGATGTATTCGGTCTGCATAATGTCAAGAGTTTGTTTGGCACCCAAATAGTGACCCGGGCCGCCAATAACTGCGGCACGAATCGTGTCAACTGACAAAGACTCGTCAGTAACTTCGATGCCTTTAATTGTGCGTTGCACTGCACCGACGATGTCATTGTCGAGTACAACTCCTTCAAGCGAGAAGCCGAGCAAACTGCCGTGCATGCCGGCTGATTCATAAATCAAGTTCATGCCTGCATTGCCAACGAGCGCGTGGTTGTAACCTTTTTCTGCACCGGCTTGCGCATCTGGAATCTTTGAATCGCTGATGCCAGATGACGTGCCGCCAGTGAGATCGTAGAAGTGAGCCATTTGCGCGCTCGCTGCAGAGAGAATCGCCTGCTCTGGGCTACCACCCGACATTGCGCCTGAACGCAAGTCAGAAACGAAAGACCAAGTACCAAAAATTGCAGGGTGACCGGGCACAAGCGCATTGACATATGCCAAGCCTGCGAGTACTTCTGCAGTTTCTTGTACGAGTGCACCCGCGAGTGCCGCTGGGGCAGTTGCACCGGCTTGACCGGCAGATAGCAACAACACGGGCATTCCGCCGTAAACAGCCGTTTCTAAACAACGACATGCATCTGTTGCAAACTTGAGTGGTGGAACTACAAAGCAATTTGACTGACTAACGAATGGACGTGCGCGCCACTTGTCTTCGCCACCCGCGATGTCGTGCAGCATTCGCAACGACGCATCAAGATGATCTGGGTGTACCCAAGATGTACCAACATGTTTTGTTGTTCCGCTGACGCTCAAATATCAAGTGTTGATATCCATTTCTGCTGGGTCTGGCAAATCGCGTGGCACAACTGTTCGCTGATAGAAGTGGATGTGCTCCATTTGGTCAACAAGTCGCGCAATGTCATAGGCGTCTTGTGACACTGATTCGCGATATTCGCCGGTCTTAGGGTCAACGATGTATACAGCTGCACCTGCAGTACCGAAATAAACTTTCTTACCCCACGGCTCCATGTCGTATTTCGGGTCTTGTCCGTAAAGAGTAAAATTGCGCGCAGCAATTGAGAGAGTGTGTTCAATCAAACTGCGTGGAAACAACAATCGACCTTCTGGTGAGAGGGTGCAACCGAGGGGCAACAATGCGTCAAGGCATGTTGGGATCGCATCAGCAAGGCCGATATTTTCTAAAACATCAATTGCTGCGTTATGAACTTTCAACACCTCAGCATCTGTTAGCGGTTTGTATCGGCCACTCTCCATGCCTGGGTTAACTGGTCGAATGTCGAGTGCGAGTGGTGCAGCGCGAAGTGCACGACGAGCGCCTGGGCCACCACGTCGGTTTGGTTGTTGTGAACTGGTCATTTGATAATCCTATTCTCTGGTTAATTGCTAAGACTTGATTCGTAAGCTTTTCGGGTCGTAAAACGGATCTAGCGAAGCAGTCGCTTTAATTCTGTCACCAGCAACCTCAATTTCGTATTGCGCATCGGTTATAAAGTTTTTATCTACGATGCCATTTTTATTGGAAACATAACCCATTCCGAGTGATGCGTTCAGGGTGTGACCAAACATACCCGAAGTGATGCTTCCAACTAGTTCGTCATTGCGCCAAATCGGTTCATTGTGAAACAACAAGCGCTCAGGGTCGACAAGAGAGAACTGCACCATTCGTTTATGTAGCCCGGCCTCTTTTTGCTTCGCGAGTGCATCGCGACCGATGAATCCGCCTTCTTTGTTCATTGCGACGACAAAACCGAGACCTGCTTCTAGTGGTGTGTCGTCGGGCGAAACGTCATGTCCCCAGTGGCGATAGCCCTTTTCGGTTCGCAACGAGTTGAGAGCGTGATAGCCAGCGTGACGTAGATCAAACTCTTTGCCCGCATTTGTAATTGCGTCAAACACACTCATTGTGAACTCTGTCGGAATGTATAGCTCCCAGCCGAGCTCACCTACATAAGTGATGCGGTTGGCTCGTACTCGGGCATATGCCAAATCAATGATTTTTGATGTGCCAAAAGCGAATGCCTCATTTGATAAATCGTCGGGTGTGAGCGACGAAAGCAACGCGCGTGAGTTTGGTCCCATCACGCTCAACACCGATTGGCCTGAAGATACGTCGATCGCCATCGCCCGAGCTGTAGTCGGGATGTGATCGCGTAACCAAGCAAAGTCGCGAACCTGTGTGGCTGCGGCAGTGACTATTAAATACGAGTCAAGTGCTTGGCGAGTAACTGTGAGATCGGCTTCAATGCCGCCAGTTTCGTTTAACCATTGTGTGTAGACGATTTTGCCGACGGGCACATCAACTTCGTTGGCGCAAATTTGGTTGAGCACCGACATCGCGTCTGGGCCTTGCAAAATAAATTTGCCGAACGACGACTGGTCAAACAAACCAACTGCGTTGCGCACGGCGTGGTGCTCTTGTGCACTGTAGCCAAACCAGTTTTGCTTGCCATATGTATAGACATATTCTGGTTTCACGCCACTCGGGGCAAACCAGTTTGTTCGCTCCCAGCCGGCGACTTCGCCGAAGCAGGCGCCACGCTCGGCGAGACGATCGTGCAATACAGATTTGCGAACACCACGTGCAGTCTCTGGTTGTCGAAATGGCCAGTGCATTGCATAGAGCAAACCGAGTGTTTCGACAGTGCGGTCGTGCAGATATTTTTTATTTCGCTGATATGGCATTGAGCGACGCACGTCGACATCCCACAAATCCATTGGAGGTCTTCCGTCGATAATCCAGTCAGCGAGAACTTTGCCAGCACCACCAGAAGACTGAATGCCGATCGAGTTAAAACCTACTGCAACGAAAAGATTTTCGACATCTGGTGACTCGCCGAGCAAATAGCGATCGTCTGGAGTAAAAGATTCTGGACCGTTAAAAAACAATCTGATACCGGTCTTGGCAAGCAACGGCATGCGATGTGTTGCAGCTGCGACCAATGGTTCGATGTGTTCAAAATCTTCTGGTAGCGATGTGAAAGAGAAGTCCTCAGAGATTCCCTTCATGCCCCAAGGTTTAGCAACTGGCTCAAACCAACCGACTAAAAGTTTGCCTGCATCTTCTTTGAAATATCCGCAACCATCAGGGTCACGAAGCACCGGCATGTTTGGAGAAATGTCTGGAACCGCTTCGGTAACAATATAAAAATGCTCGGCCGCATGTAGCGGAACAATCGCACCAGCAGCATCGGCAAGTTCGCGAGCCCACATACCTGCACAGTTGACAACAAACTCAGCGCGAATTTCGGTTTGTGCTTTATCGCCACTATCAAGTGTCGCTTTAACGCCAACGGCGCGCCCGTCTTCGACAATTATTGAGTCGACTTTGATGTTTTCGATAATTTTTACACCAAGTGCACGGGCACCTTTGGCGAGTGCCTGTGTCGTATCAATTGGGTTGACAACACCGTCATTTGGTAAATGCACACCGCCAACAAGGTCATCCACTCTTGCAAGTGGCAGAAGTTCGGCGATTTCTTTTGGTGAAATTATGTTCACATCTAGACCAAAAACTCGTGCCATAGATGCCCCGCGCTTTAGTTCTTCAAATCTTTCATGGTTCGGGGCAACAGCTACAGAGCCGCGTTGTTGAAACCCAGTTGCTTGACCAGTCTCGGCCTCGAGGGTCTTGAATAAATTCGTTGTGTATTGCGCGAGTCGAGTCAAATTGTGTGTTGCTCGCAATTGACCAACAAGCCCGGCAGCGTGCCAAGTCGTACCACAAGTCAGTTGCTTGCGCTCAAGCAACACAACATCTGTACAACCGCGCAAAGCCAGGTGGTAGGCAACGCTGCACCCGACAATGCCACCGCCAACTATTACTACGCGTGCATTTTTGGGGATATCAGCCATATTGTTCCTTTATATTTATAATTCTTTGAGAATTGCTTGAAAATTCGTCAACCAGTTCGGGGATTCTTTAGCATCGTCAACGCTACAGTTTGGCACTGAAAATTGAATAATGAGAACACGAGCAGATTGGTTTTGTGCAATGAGTGAGAGAGCAAAAATCGTAATTATCGGTGGCGGAATCGCAGGATGCAGCGCTCTCTACCACCTCGCCAAAATGGGATGTACAGATGTTCTGTTACTCGAGCGAGACGAACTGACTTCGGGTTCTACTTGGCACGCTGCGGGCAATGTGCCGACATATTCAACTAGTTGGAGTGTGATGCAGGTGCAGAAATATACTGCTGCTCTTTATCGCGAACTTGCTACCGATAAAGATTTTCCGATTAGTTATCACGTCACTGGCTCAGTTCGCCTTGCGCATAGTGAAGAACGCATGGCCGAGTTTCGCCATGTAAAGAGCATGGCGCGTGCGAACAACATGGAGTACGACATGCTCACTCCAGCAGATCTCGTTGATCGATATCCGCTGATTAAGACGCACGATCTTCTCGGTGCACTTTGGGATCCACTAGACGGCGACATCGACCCATCGCAAGTTACTCAGGCGATGGCTCGTGCTGCACGCGCACTTGGTGCTCGTGTACGTCGTAACGAGCGCGTCACTGCATTGCGTCAACACAAGAACTACGAATGGACTGTTACTACCAACGCTGCGGGCGTTGAAACTGAAATTGATTGTGAAATTGTCATCAACGCTGCTGGTTATCGTGCAGGCGAAGTAATGCAACTTATTGGTCGACATCTGCCGATCATGACAATGGCGCATCAATATTTAATTACTGAAGAGATCGACGAACTTGCTGCACGAAGTGAGCCACTGCCATTGCTTCGCGACCCTGACACTTCGTATTACTTGCGTCAAGAGCGAAATGGTTTCATTCTCGGACCATATGAATGGCAAGCAACGCCGATGTGGCTCGACGGAATTCCGGATCAATTTGCAAACATGTTGTGGCCCGATGAACTTGAGCGCCTTGAAAAACAAATTATTGATGCAGGCGAGCGAGTGCCAGTTTTGGCAGATGCCGGTATCGCGCGTGTCGTCAACGGACCAATCCCTTATGCGCCAGACGGCAA
>WLFB01000082.1 GCA_009703975.1 Actinomycetota bacterium
ACAGTGTTTCTAAAGTCAGTGCTGCGACCTTGTGCGTCGGTCAAACGACCTTCTTCAAGAATTTGCAACAGCGTATTAAACACGTCAGGGTGTGCTTTTTCGATTTCATCAAACAACACAACTGAGAATGGCTTGCGACGAACAGCCTCGGTAAGTGGCCCGCCTTCTTCGTAGCCAACGTATCCCAGAGGCGAACCAACAAGGCGACTGACTGTGTGCTTCTCCATGTATTCACTCATGTCAAGAGCGATCAGTGCGTTTTCGTCACCGAATAGAAATTCGGCAAGTGTTTTGGCGAGTTCAGTTTTACCAACACCAGTTGGCCCAAGGAAAATAAAAGAACCACTTGGACGTTTTGGATCTTTGAGTCCGGCACGAGTACGACGAATACTTTGGCTAACTGCTTTGATTGCGTTCTCTTGGCCGATGATTCGTTTGTGAAGTTCGCCTTCCATGTTGAGCAATTTGGCGGTCTCTTCTTCAGTGAGTTTGAACACCGGAATACCTGTCCACATACTCAGTACTTCAGCGATTGATTCTTCGCTAACTTCGTCAAAAAGATCAATGCCTTGAGCTTTAACATCAACTTCTTTTTGTGATCGCTCTTCGAGCAGTGTTCGCTCTTGATCGCGCAGACGACCAGCTTCTTCAAATCGTTGTTCTTCGACAGCCTTCTTCTTTGCTTCTTGAACATCGTTTATTTTGTTTTCAATTTCTTTAAGATCTGGTGGGGTAGTCATTCGCTTTATGCGCAGACGACTTCCGGCTTCGTCAATTAGGTCGATTGCCTTGTCTGGCAAGAACCGATCAGAGATATAACGATCGGCGAGGTTTGCAGCCGAAACAAGCGCCTGATCGGTGATCGTTACTCTGTGGTGAGTTTCGTATTTGTCGCGAATTCCCTTCAAAATTTCGATTGTGTGGGCAACCGATGGCTCATCAACCTTGACTGGTTGAAAGCGGCGTTCAAGCGCGGCATCTTTTTCGAAATGTTTGCGGAATTCGTCAAGCGTCGTCGCACCAATTGTTTGAAGTTCGCCACGAGCAAGCATCGGCTTGAGAATTGACGCTGCATCAATTGCGCCTTCGGCGGCACCTGCACCAACAAGAGTATGAATTTCGTCAATGAACAAAATAATGTCACCACGAGTTTTGATTTCTTTGAGAACTTTTTTGAGACGTTCTTCAAAGTCGCCGCGGTATCGACTGCCTGCAACGAGTGCGCCAAGGTCGAGTGTGTACAGCTGTTTGTTGGTCAACGTCTCTGGAACTTCGTTAGCGACGATCTTTTGTGCAAGACCTTCAATAATCGCGGTCTTACCTACACCTGGCTCACCAATTAATACTGGGTTGTTCTTGGTGCGACGAGAAAGAATCTGCATAACGCGTTCCATCTCTTTTTGGCGTCCAATAACTGGATCAAGTTTTTTGTCACGAGCAAGTTGGGTCAAGTTGCGACCGAACTGATCGAGAATCTGGCTGCCACCTTTTTCTTGAGGGGTGTCTTTTGCACCAGGTGTTTCGCCTTCGGCTTTGCCACCAGGGCCCTGGTAACCACTAAGAAGTTGAATTACTTGTTGGCGAACTCGACCAAGGTCTGCACCAAGTTTGACGAGAACCTGTGCTGCGACTCCTTCTCCTTCGCGGATTAATCCAAGCAAAATATGTTCGGTGCCGATGTAGTTGTGCCCGAGTTGAAGAGCTTCGCGCAACGACAGTTCAAGAACTTTTTTCGCTCTAGGCGTAAACGGTATATGGCCAGATGGTGATGATCCGCCCTGGCCGATGATTTCTTCGACCTGCGCGCGCACTGCTTCAAGTGAAATGCCAAGTGCTTCAAGACCTTTAGCTGCGACACCTTCACCCTCGTGAATCAAGCCAAGCAGAATGTGCTCAGTGCCGATGTATGAGTGATTGAGCAGGCGGGCTTCTTCTTGGGCAAGAACAACGACCCTGCGGGCCCTATCTGTAAACCGTTCGAACAACTTTGACCGCCTTATGTGTCAGTGAACTTTCTTAAAGTGTATCGGTGAGCGTGTGGCGGATTACGACGCGCGTATTTGTGAAAGATTTGTTGATGTGACGAGCGACGCTAAAGTGGCAGTTTTACAAGGCACTTCTCCTAGCCTGTGGATATGGCCACCGCGTCGCCTTTGCTCTCTCTGCCGTTTATGGCGTTGGATCGCGACCGCGTTGATCTTGCATTACGTAATGCGGTTCAGACAAAAGATACACATTTAAATGAGCTTGCATCACACTTAATAATTGCTGGCGGCAAAAGATTGCGACCAGTTTTATCAATCGCCGCTGCTCAAGTCGGACACGAATCACCAGTTAGTGATGAAGTTATACAAGGATCAATTGCCTGCGAACTTGTACATTTGGGTTCTTTGTATCACGACGATGTGATGGATGAATCTCTGACACGTCGTGGCGTTGACACAGTGAATGCACGATGGGGAAATTTGCAAGCGATTCTTGCAGGAGATTTTATGTTGGCGAAAGCCTCCGAGGTTTCGGCTGCACTCGGAACTGAAGTCGTAACTTTGTTGGCGCAGACGATTGGCAGACTTTGCGAAGGACAGATCGAAGAGCTTCGTCATACTTATGATGTTGCAAGGTCAGTCCCGTCTTATCTTGTCAGTATTGAAGGTAAGACTGCGTCTTTGTTTGCTACAGCTGCTCGCATTGGTGCAATTGTTGCTGGGCACGATCGAAAAATAGTTGACGTGTTAACAAGTTACGGTTCTGCATACGGAATGGTGTTTCAAATCGTTGATGACATTTTGGATGTAATTGCTACTGATGGCGAACTCGGCAAACGCGCCGGCCATGACATGGAAGAGGGTGTCTACACATTGCCTGTTCTATTGACGCTGTCGTCAGATTCAACTGACGCAATTGAGTTGAGAGATCTTCTCGGTAAGCCGTTCACAAGTGATGAGCGAGATAAAGCTTTACAAATCGTTCGGTCTAATTCGGGCATTGCAAGTGCGATCGAAACAGCACTTGAATATGTATCAATTGCAGAAACTGAGTGCAACAAATTGCCACCGTCAAGTGCGACAACTGCGATGCGCTTGGCACCACGAATTCTTCTAGAGTCGGTTATTCGTTAAAAATCGTTTTGAACGAAATCTAATTTTAACGAAGTTCGTGTACGCGAAGAATTAGTTCGCGAGAATATGGATCCAGCTGACGACCAGCAATTCTTTCGGTGAGAATTATTGCTTGCGCCGAATCATCGACCAAACCAGACCATCTGATGTATCCGCCCATTAACCCATGCAACCGCTCGCTCACTTCTTCAGCATGAACAATGATTTTCAGACCTCTTTGAATCAGCACCGAAAGTTCGGTATAAAACGCTTTCAACCATTGGTCTATCTCGTCAGAGTTCGCAATTGGTCGGTGCTTATAAGGCATTTGTAACTCTTCGTAACTGTGTAAATTGTGTGGCGCGACGCTGATTGAAATCACAAATCCAAAATCATTTTCACGTAACCAGATGATCTCTTCTTGACGCCGGACCCTTCGGTGATTTGTACCAAATCCACCAGGACGCTCGCAGACAGCAAGTTTGTCTTTAATAATCCAAGTCAGATTACGAGGCGTGATACCCAGGGCCCATTTACCGCGAAGTTTTGGTGGCATCAGTAAACCTTTGTTTCAGATGTGCCAATTACTTGAGAAACGACCAACATCAGGCGGTAACTTTACCACAGCAAATTGGGTTGATGTTTTTGTTTTTATTAGTTTGTGAAGATTTGTAAGCGCTGTTGACTTCGACGCACTTCGCGATTTGAGCCGATCTCGCAAGCCAAAGTTGTACCGCGAGCAACGTCTAAGACCCGTTCGACGGTCGCGGCATCTGGTGGGTAAATCTCGGTAAGCCATTGCCTAATTGCGCGACGCGCCAAAGCAATCGGGGCAGCAGCAAGAAGTTTTGCGTCGGTTACGTCAATTTTTTTGGCCAAGTCGTCAAGCAACATCGAATCTTCACGAAACAAGTCGGCTTGTCGATCAAGTATTGCTGCCACATCACGTTGCGAGATTGCGTCCATCAGTGGGATTAACTCGTGACGAATTCGATTCCGTTGAAATTTCGGATTCGTGTTTGTTGGATCTTCAACGACTTCGATTTTGAGTTCACGACACAACTGATGCGTTTGAGTTCGGCGAAGCGCCAAGATTGGGTGTCGCTGATTGCGTTGCATTCCGGCCAATCCTGACAATCCTGCGCCGCGTAATAAATTAATCAGAACTGTCTCTGCTTGGTCATCGGCAGTATGGCCAGTCATTACATCGTGCGGCATAACTTCGTATCTGGCGGTTCGTGCGCGAGCCTCAAGATTTGTACCCTGCTCAATCTTGATTGTGCGCGAGTTAAATTGTGCACCGAGTTCTGTGGCAAGTTTTTCTACAATTTGAAATTCGTTTTCTGAGTCAGTTCTTAGACCGTGGTCAACGTGTATTGCTGTTACCTCACATCCTGAGGCAGTAGCGAGAATCAGCAATGCCATGCTGTCTGGACCACCCGAAACAGCGCATGAGATTTTTGTGCCCGCTAACGGAAAGTCGCACTTCGTAAGCAAATCAATAACTAGAGGATGTTTTTCTAGTTGAACAAGTCGGGCGGTCATTGGCCCAATTAAGTTATTTTTGTGCTTGTCGTTGTCGACGGTTTGGATACTTCTGCGCTGTTACTTGGCTGATGTAACCCACGACGACGCTGATAACTGCACCGAGGCCGGCGATCAACAGACCTGCTCCTAACCACCAGTGCCACACAACTGCTGAAATCATTGAGATAATGCTAGCGATTAATCGAATGACATACCAATCAACTGCCAAGTTCTTTCGTGTGTTCTGGCGCTGAAAGCCGACGTGGCGCCGACTCAATATTTGAAATCTCTGTGAGTTCGGAGGATGTCACACCAACATCTTTGAATTTACGAAGTGTTGACAACATTCGACCCTCGATTGAACCAACCATCTTGTTGTAGGCACCGATTGCGGTTTCAAGACCGCGCCCAGTTTTTTCGACACTTTCAAGCACGGTGTCAACACGTTCATAAAGTTCGCGACCAATGGCGGCTATTTTCTCGGCATTTTCGGCGATTTGAAATGCTTGCCAACCTTTAGCAACAGCTAGCAAAAGTGCCAACAAATTAACGGGTGAAGCGATTAAAACTCGACTGCGCATCGCCACTTCAAGCAAGCTTGCGTCGGCGCGAAGAGCATCAGCTAAAAATGATTCACCCGGAATAAACATGATCGTGTACTCAGGCGTGCGATCAAACTGTTGAAAATATTTTTTATCAGCTAAAACTTTGGCATGACCTGCAAGTGCTTTGGCATGTTCATTGAGTAGTTGTTGGTGCAATGTCGCGTCAGATGTTTCTTGCGCCCTGAGATACGCATCAAGTGGAGTCTTTGAGTCAATTACGACACAGCCATCGTTCGGCAATTTAATTACCGCATCCGGGCGTTGCGTCTTGTCGTTGCTAGTGACGGTTGTTTGCTCAAGAAAATCGCAATATGGCAACATGCCAGCCAGTTCGATTACATTGCGTAATTGTTGTTCGCCCCATGCGCCTCGGGCGCTGGACGACTTGAGTGCTGATTGAAGTGCTGAAGTTGTTTGGTTCAGCGAATCAATTTGCTTGCTGATCGTTTGGGTTACTCCTACTGTGTTCGTGTAGTTCGATTGCAGTGCCGTTACAGCATTACGAAGTTCATTCATTTGTGTTGCAACCGGGTCTAGAAGACTTTTCGTTTCAGTTGTCAAAGTTTGTGTGCGTGCCTGATAAGTGCGATCAATCTGAGAGTTGACATTTTCAAGTGCTTGTTGCGTAGCCTTACCCACTTGTGCGTCAACGGCTGTGCGTACTGCATCGACTAACGCAGCCTGATCAAAATTTTGTGGGTTGATTGGTAGCAAATTTGATTTATTGGCTTGGCGCATCACCATCACAGCGAGTACCAAAACGACAATTACTAGTAATCCGATAATTAGTTCCATCATCACAGTGTGGCACGGGGGTGTAGTTAGAATTAGCCGTATGTCAGCACCCGAAATTATTGATAGCCCGACTGGTTTTGTTGCAGAGCACATCAAAACTTATGTTGAAAGCAACGGAGCTGAAGGTCATATTTGGCGTGGAGTGCCGACACTTTTACTGACGACTCTCGGTCGCAGGTCAGGCGTTGGTCGAAGGACGGCATTAATTTATGGCCGAGATGGTGACGACTATGTAATCGTCGCTTCAAAAGGTGGCAGTGCGACGCATCCACTTTGGTATGAAAACCTCGTCAAAGATCCTGAAGTTACTGTGCAGGTTGGTGCAG
>WLFB01000083.1 GCA_009703975.1 Actinomycetota bacterium
GGTATGAAGCGTGACATGAATTCGAACTGTGTCGTTATGCATGTACTTGCTGAGTGCGTCAAGCCCTGAAGCATCAACAAACGTTGGGTAAACCTCCTGTGTGCCAAAGCGAATTACAACTTGCGATTCGTCAATGTCACTCTCGTCGCTGCACTTGCCAACCGCCATTGCTACTCGACCCCAATTCGGGTCGGCACCATGCACTGCTGTCTTGACCAGTGGTGAATTAACTATTGATTTAGCGACAAGTTTTGCCTGACGCTCATCGCGCGCACTATCAACACATACTTCGATCAATTTCTCGGCACCCTCACCGTCACGAGCAACTTGTTTAGTCAATGACAGAGCAACTTGATGCAGCGCCTCTTCAAAACTCGCGAGTTCTACTGCATCGGCGGCACCGCTAGCCAAAATTATCGCCGTATCGCTCGTCGAAGTATCTGTATCTATTGAAACGCAATTAAAAGTTTTGTCGATCACGCGGCGAAAAATTCTGTCAAGATCAGATTTTGAAATCAACGCATCGGTAAACAACATGGTGATCAACGTCGCCATATTTGGTTCGATCATCCCGACGCCTTTGGCAACACCCACGACTCGTGCTGTAGATCCTGCGATTACAGCTTCAGCAGTTTTGTGTACCGTATCGGTAGTCATAATTCCGCGCGCAACTTCATCGGTAGAAGTTTCTTCAAAAACTTGCGGTATCGCCGCCAAACCAGTCCGAACATTGTTCATCGGATATTGACGACCGATCACGCCAGTCGAAGCGATCAAAACATCTTTCGCCTCACAACCAATTTTCTGCGCAACAGCATTAACAACTTCGCGGGCGTTACTCATTCCTTCGGCGCCAGTTGCGACATTCGCATTTTTAGAAATCACAACTACTGCTCGCGCCGACAAATCGGCGATGTTCTCGCGACTCAAAATAACGCTGGGCCCAGCAAATCGACTCTGTGTGAAAACTCCAGTTGCGGCGCAAGTTTTCTCGGCAACAACAAGTGTGAAATCGTTACTCGCGTCTTTTATGCCGATATTGGCAACATATGCACTGAAGCCTCTAGGTAAGTTCACGACCTCAGTCTATTTTTTATCAGCGAAGTATTTAGCCAAATTATCGAGCGTTTTGCGAATTGCGAGCTCGTTTTTGCGACCATAGCCGGCCAGCTGAAGCATCAAGGGTGACTTCGAGGTGCCGTATGAAAACTGTTCAGTCACCATCGTGCCGCCTTGCGTCGATTCAAGGATGTAGCGCCAAATGTGGCCACCAATGTGTCGCCAGCCGATCTGCTTGCCTTCAACAAACTCAACAACAGTGTTTGTAATTCTGTATGGCGCTCCTTTTTTCATGCTCATTCCAAAAGTTGCGTTCAACGAGAGTCGCTGCGGCGCTGAAGACTTTGGTGCGATCACAGAACCCGAACCATCGATCACAGCGTGCATTGCTGGGTTTGCGAGAAGTTCAAAAATTTGTTCGGGGCTGGCCGAGACCAACTTGCTTACATAAACAATCTTGTTTTTCTTGTCGTGTGCGCTAGTGGTTGGCGTTTTCATGCCTTTGATGCTAAGCGAGTAAGGCGGCAACTGCTTCGCCGCAGCGTCGACCAGAGTAAAGCGCACCTTGAATTGACCCAGTGTCGCGATGGTCACCACAAACGAATAATCCATCCCCAAGTGCAACTTTCTGTTTCGGATTAAACGGTGGCAGTTGCGCAGGTCCGGCGTGAGCAATTCGATAAGTCTTGATGTGTCGCCACGCATCAACTTGTGGCCCCCACCAAGTACGAAGTTGATCACGCGACATCTCTTCAAGATCTCCGTTGATTACTCCTGGAAGTGCGGCAACAATCAAATGTTGACCTGGTGGCGCATAGCTCGGCGCAATATTGCTAAGCACTGCAGCGTTCAGAACTGGGCCGCGACCAGTGCCATCAAGCACAACGAATTTTTCGTGTGTTGGTGCTTCGTCTGCGGCAAAGTAAACACAACCAGCAACTCGTGATGCAATCTCGGCAGTCTTTAGTAATTCACTCGAACTCGGCTGGTCAGTAGCCACAATAATTGCTTTTGCTCGCACCTGAGAATCTTCAGTCGAGACGACTCCACGCTCAACGCTAATCACGCGTGTGTTCAGAAAGATATTTTCAGATCCGAGATGATTTGCCATTTGCTCAGGCAATGCGCTCATGCCATTTGTTGGTAATGCACTTTGACCTTCACTTAATGACTTAAAAATAATCTCAAACATGCGCCGTGATGTTCGCAAATCAGGGTCAAGTTGGATTCCACCAAATAACGGACGAAAAAATCGATCAATCATTTTTGATGAGAATCCCAATCCGCGTAATGCGACAACCGTTGAGATATCGGCGCTATTTAAAATTTTTGTCGCATCAGAGTGCATGACTCGCCAACGCAACGCCGCGATTCGCAACTTGTCTGTGAGTGAGCCGATTGGTGCGAGAACTGTTGCGACTGCACGCCGCGGTTCGCGAAACGGGTCTGTGACGACTGATGCTCTACCGTTTCGTATTACCAGAGCACCGGAACTAAACATCTTTAAATCAAGTGCCGCCATGTCGATTTGCGTTTCAAGTTCGGGATACGCAGTCAACAAAACTTGAAATCCGCGATCTAGTAAAAAACCGTCAACTTTGTCGGTGCGAACTCGACCACCAACTCCATCTTGGGCTTCGATCACGATTACAGATCTACCGCGACTTTTTATTTGTCTCGCAGCAGCCAAACCTGCCAGTCCAGCGCCGATCACAACGGCGTCAACGCTGCCGGGCAACTGGTTCATTTGTTGAGTAAAGCTCGCAGTGCAACCTCAATTGTCGAATGTTTGAACACAAAGCCAGATTTCAGCAACTCGGCTGGCATCACCCGTTGGCCCGTGAACAATAAAGCATCTGCAAGTTCAGCACCCAACAAAAGTTGTGGACCGAATTTTGGTATCGGTAAAATTGCAAGTCGTTTGATAGTGCGAGCCAACGTTGTTGTGAAGTCGGCATTTGTCACTGGGTTCGGTGCGGTCAGGTTTACTGCACCCGAGACTTTCGCAGTGAGTAAATGTTCAATCGCGGCAAGTTCGTCATCAAGCGAGATCCAACTCTGCCACGCTCGTCCGTCACCAAATTTTCCGCCAAGACCGAGTTTGAATAATGGAAGTTGTTTCTTGAGCGCACCACCAAGCGGTGTCAGCACGATTCCAGTTCGCAAATAAACTGTTCGAACCCCTGCATCTACCGCAGGTTTTGCGGCGGCTTCCCATTGCTTGCAAATATCTGCCAAGAAACTCGACCCGTTGCTCGACTGTTCGGTTAATTCTTCATCGCCACGGGGGCCATAGATTCCGATTGCAGAACCAGACAAAAACACGCTTGGTTTTTTCGCGCAGTTGGCAATTGTTGAAGCCAGTAGAGCAGTGCTCTTGGTTCGACTCTCAACAAGCTCTTGTTTGTATTTTGTGGTCCATCGACGATCGCCAATGCCAGCACCCGACAGATGAATCACAGCGTCAGCACCGTCAATGACAGATGCATCGATTTGTCCGGTCGCCGGGTTCCATCGACTTTCGTTTGCATTAGGTGTTCGACGAACTAGTTGAACTACCTCGTGTCCTGCAAGACTAAGTTTTTTGACTAAAGGTTTTCCGATTAATCCACTTGCGCCAGAAATAATGATTTTCATATATCCGCAATGCTAGTTACTTAATGACAATAGGCACCGAGGTCACGACAGTATTTGGACGATACAACAGTCGGGCTTTTATTGAAAGCGCGGATTGATTATGTAACCACTGTGACCTAAGTGACGTTACGAATTCTGGAATAATCACGGTGATGATGTCGTCACTGGCCTCGTCATCAAGTTGGTTAATTCGAGTCATTACTGAATCAGTGATATCTCTAAACTCGTCGTTTATCATTTCTAGATCTACTGTCAAGTTGTGCTTTGCCCAGTCAGCATCTAATTTCGCACGTGCTTCGGGAGATTCAACAACCGATAATGCAAGCAACCTATCTGGTCGCAGACTTTCGGCGTACTTAACCGCCTGCAAAACACCTTTATTTACTGAGCCAACGA
Organism: Actinomycetota bacterium; assembly: GCA_009703975.1. GTDB lineage: Bacteria > Actinomycetota > Acidimicrobiia > Acidimicrobiales > Ilumatobacteraceae > BACL27. Next base: position 4,093 of record WLFB01000083.1, read on the forward strand.
GCACTACAACTAAGTGTGTGTGCCTTGGCGCTACGTAACCTTCTTCAACCTTTAGGAAAGACCTGACGCGTTCATAATGGCGCTTGATGATTTGAAATCCGAGCATCATTATTGGAATTAGAATTGCGGGAATCCAGGCACCATCTGTGAACTTGACGACAACGAAAATTCCCGCGACAAAAAACGTCGTTATTGAACCGACGGCATTTATTCCAATATGGAGTTTCCATTTGTCTTCACGATGCTTGTGGTGATGAACGCACATACCGGCTTGGCTCAAAGTGAAGCCGGTGAAAACTCCAACCGCGTATAAAGGTATTAGCGCACTAATCTTCCCGCCGAACGCAATAATCAATGCGATTGAAGCGACACTCAAGAAAATCACGCCATTTGAAAAAACAAGACGGTCACCGCGATTCGTAAATTGGCGAGGGAGGTAGTTGTCCTTTGCGATTATTGAACAGAGCCGCGGAAAATCTGCATATGAAGTATTCGCCGCCAAGATCAGAATTGCGAATGTCGCGAACTGTGTAGTAAAGAAGAAAATATTTCGTCCGCCATAAACCTGCTCTGCGAGTTGAGCTAGAACAGTGTTTGGAATAAGGCCTTCATGATCCTTAACTGGTTGTAAATGTTGTGCCAAAATACTCAAGCCAAAAAAACATGAGCCGAGAATTACTGCCATCCAAATTAAAGTTGTGCTGGCATTACGCGATTCTGGTTTTTTGAATGCTGGTACACCATTAGAAACCGCTTCAACACCAGTTAAGGCAACTGCGCCGGACGAAAACGCTTTCAAAAAATAAAATGCCGTTATAGAACCTTGCATTTCTAGAAGATGTTTTGCTTCACCGGTATGTTCGATTGGGGGTAAATGCTGTACGAATACTCTGTAGAGACCAACAACTATTAGCGCAACGAGACTAATCACATAAAGATATGTAGGCGGCGCAAATAGTGAACCAGATTCTTTTAGTCCGCGCAAGTTTGCGACCATCATCAAGAGAATGAATCCAATGCACATCTGAACTCGGTAAGGGGATAGTCCATTGAATGCAGAAATAATTGCCGCAACTCCGCCTGCGACCGAAACGCAAACTGTGAGCACATAATCGATTAATAACGAAGCTCCAGCAACCATGCTTGGGTAGGCCCCTAAATTTTCTTTGGAGACAATGTAAGAGCCGCCGCCACTTGGATACGCGTAAATAGTTTGGCGATAACTAATCACGACGATTGTCAGAAGCGCTACGACTAGCAAAGAAATCGGAACAAGCATTGAATAAGCACTCATGCCAACCGCACCAAGCGAGAGGAATACGATGAGAATTTCTTCTGTTGCGTATGCGGTGCTCGAGATCGCATCACTAGCAAAAACTGGCAATGCAATTTTTTTCGAAAGTCGCTGATGTTGGTCTTCAGAACTTGCGATCGGTTTGCCGACAATGAAACGCTTAAGTGCAGAAGGTGAAGGGACCATTTCGGTTGTACATCCTTGCACATTCACGTGAATTTCGCACGTTTTAGGGCTTAGGCTTTGAAACATGCATGTCGTAATTGTGGGTTGTGGTCGCGTCGGTTCGACTCTCGCAATTGAACTAATTGCATCGGGGCACACTGTTGCCGTAATTGATAGAAAACCAGACGCTTTTAAACGTCTAGGTGAAAACTTTTCAGGCCTCACGATTGCAGGCATCGGCTTTGATCGTGACGTTCTGCAAGAAGCCGGGATCGATCGCGCTCAAGCAGTGGCAGCAGTTACTAACGGCGACAATTCAAATATTTTGATAGCGCGTGTTGCGCGCGAAAAATTTGGCATTAATAAGGTTGTTGCAAGAATTTACGACCCTAAGCGGGCTGAGATTTATGAGCGCCTTGGTGTCGCCACGGTTGCGACAGTCAAGTGGACATCAGAACGCATCTTGCGCCGAATTTTGCCAGACGTTTCTACTATTGAGTGGACAGACCCAAGTTCGAATGTGGTTTTGGTTGAGCGTGAATTGCCAGACAGTCTTGTCGGTAAAAAAATTGCCGACATCGAATTATCCGGCGCGCGAATTTCTGCTCTGCGCAGACTTGGCTCTGCAATTGTCCCAGATGACAACACAATTATTCAACAAGGCGATGTTGGATATTTCATTGTTGAAATCAGTTCAGTGAATCAATTAGACAGTCTTTTAAAGCAGGGCACCTCGTGAAAGTAATCATTGCCGGCGGCGGAAGCGTCGGGCGTTTCACGGCAGAAGAA
>WLFB01000084.1 GCA_009703975.1 Actinomycetota bacterium
GCACGCTCAAGATCGGCCTGAACAGCATCGGGCTTGGCAAAAGCGATGTTGCTCTTTACGGAGTCGTTGAAAAGCACAGTGTCTTCAAACACAACACCAATTTCTTGTCGTAAGTCGCGAAGTTTCAGTTTGCGAATATCGACACCATCAAGAAATATATGACCATTATTCGTGTCGTAAAAACGCAGTAACAGCCTTGCTACGGTTGACTTTCCTGAGCCAGTTGCACCGACAATCGCAATTGACTCGCCTGCCATAATCTCTAAATTGAAATTCGTCAAGACAGGTTGCATTGGGTCATAGCCAAACTGCACGTGATCAAACTTCACTGCACCTTGCTGCGAATTTTCCGTGCTTGGCAGGGTCTTAGCAACTTGTGGGTCTGTGATTTCTGAAGTCGTTGAAAGCACTTCATGAATTCGGACAAGTGCCGCAGCGGCGCGCTGCCCGAGTGCCACGATCATGCCGATATTACGCAACGGCCAAACCAACAATGTTAAATAAACATTGAATGCAACGAGATCGCCGATTGAGAGTTGGCCTGAAAGAACTCGGTGTCCGCCTACCCCGAGCACGCCGACTGCGCCGAGTGCGGGCAGCACATCAATTGCTGGCAAAAAATTACTGCGAATCTTGGCAGCTTTCATCGCTTCGCCGAAAATATCATTGGCTTCTTTTTCAAGTTTCTTGAATTGCACTTGTTCGGCGCCGAAACCTTTAACCACTCGAACACCCGAAACTGATTCTTCAACGACATTTGCGAGTTGAGCTTGTTCGGCTTGCACTGCAACCGAAATCGGATGAATTCGATTGCTGAATCGTCGTGCAGAGATATTTACAAAAGGTAACGGCAACATTGCCACGATTGCCAGAACAGGGTCTGTAATAAACAATATTGTTGCGACTGCAAAAATTTGAATGACATTAGAAAGCGTGATCGGGATCATCACGATGAATGCCTGAATCTGCATCAAATCACTTGATGCTCGACTCATCAATTGCCCTGTCTGCGCTTTGTCGTGGTAGCCGATATTCAACCCGAGAACATGTGAGAACAACTTTTCGCGCAACAGCGTTTCGGCCCAGCGACTTTCTCGAAACGCCACGTAGCGACGGAGCCCGGAGAGAACACCGGTGACGACACCTAAACAAGCAATAGTTACAGCCCATCCAAGAAGTGGTCCATCTTTTTCAATGCCATTATTGATTGCAAGCTTTGTAACTTGCGGGATCGCAACTTTGAACGACGCCCAGGTAATGCCAATAACTCCGCCAATTACAAGATTTCTGCGTTGATCGCGCAGTAACCCGCGAAGAAGTTTCCAACCTTCGCTGCGCTGTGTTTGCTCAAGTTCGAGACGCGCAGAGACCTCTGAGTCTGTTTCGCTTACCGACATAAGTTAACCCGCGGTTGGTGCAAGTGCTTCGGCGCAATCCCAGAAATTAACTTCTGGGTCAAATGCCACAATTGCAAGCGATGAAGTCGTGACACCGTTGTCGAAATATCTTTTAATTGTTTCACGACATTTTGCTGCACTGCCATGAACAAACAATTGGTCTACAACTTCATTTGGTATTGCCGAAACTGCACCTTTACGGTCGCCTGCTTTCCACAAATCCCACATCGGTTGCAGCAATTCAGCGCGACCAAGCCAACGATGAAATTCGGCGTATACGGGAACCGTGAGATAAGCGGCAATCAATCGTTTTGCAGACTCGCGAACTAGATCTGCGTTTTCACTCGGGCAAACAAAAATTCTCGCAACAATTTCGCGCTCACCTGGATTCTGCGATTTTTTCGCCGCATCGTTGACGACGTCAACAACTTTGGTTACATCGTCTGCCGACAACCAGTTAATGATCGCACCGTCGGCTTCGCGACCTGCAAGTTTCAACATGCCTTCACGCAATGCGGCCACCAGGATTTGTGGCTTTTGCTCGGGCCGAATGCCAAGACGAAAACCGTCAATTTTAAAAGTGTCGTATTGTTTGGTGATTTTTTCACCGGTCAACGCATCTTGCAAAAAACGTACGACGTCACGAACTTTTTTATAAGGCTCATCAAACGGAATCGCATTCCAGCGTTCGACGATCACATTGCTCGAAGAACCAATACCGATCGCAAATCTTCCTGGTGCAGCATCTGCCATTGTCGCAACACTTTGGGCCATCAATGCCGGAGACCGTGTGTATGCCGGAACGATCGCAGTGCCAAGTCGCAAGCGCGGCTCCCATGCCGCAGCCATAGCAAGCGGCGTGAAAGCATCTGCTCCATCTGATTCTGCAGACCAAATATCTGTGTAACCCAAGTCGGCAAGTTTTTTATAATTATCGCGCTGTGCGTGTAAGTGCCCCGGCAGCGGCACTGTCATTCCGGGTCGTAGTTGCATCTACTTAGTATTCCACTTTCGCGCTTTGCAACTTTGACTGGCGGTTGCCATGAGTGTGCCGTCTTGCGCGAACATGTTGACTCGGCCGTGCCCGAATCCACGTTCTATGGCGTCTATATATATGTCAAGTAATACCCATTTTGTTGGTACAAGTTTGACGATGCGGATTGTGTTGTCGAGGCTGTTGCCACCCGCGGCGAGACCGAGCGCTTGACCAATCGCCATCGGCACAAAATCGCCGAGAATGCCAAGCGCAGTTGCATCAACATCTTCGATCAATGCAGGAATGTGCGCCCACATCACAACATTGCCATCACTGAGCGAGCCATCAAGTTGCGACATTGCACGACCCTTGACTACGCGCTGTTGCAATGAATCATGAATAGTGCCGGGTGAATCATGAAGGTGCTGACGCGGAGGAACATTCTCAGGAGCAGGCACCTCTGGCATCTTTATAAATTGACCAGACGCTTCGAAATTGCGATCACCAAAGGCGGCATTGACAGTAAGGATTTCACGGTCACCAACGCGCGCGACGGCACGACCTTGGGTAATTTGCGGACCATTGACAACGAGAGTTACATCAATCTTGACAACTTCGTTTGTTTTAGCGAACGACAAATATTGCGCTGTTGCCCAAACCAAGTTGCGCTTCGAAACAGTTTCGAGTGCACTAATACAAGCACCGAGCCCTGCCCCGCCGAACAGAAAAGAGCCGCCCGTTGAAATGCGAAGGTCGACAGGCATTTCAAAACTCAAAGTATCGCCGACACGATTTAATCCAAGAAAACTACGACTATCCACCACTTCACTCTAATAAGTTGAAGTGCATTGCAGACTAGTTTTATTGTATGACAGATACCCCATGGCACGGCGACGCGGTTTCGTTGGTTGATGCATTTCGAAATGGTGAGCGCTCGCCACTTGAAGAATTGCGAGCGACGTTTGAGGCGATTTCGCGAAGCAATCTCAATGCATTTTGTTTTTTAGATCAAGAAGCTGCCGAACGTGATGCAAAAAACGCCGATGCTTCGTTGCCGTTTGGTGGCGTGCCATTTGGAGTAAAAGAACTTGACAATGTCGCGGGTTGGCCAGATACTGAGGCATGCATAGTATTTAAAGATCGTGTTGCGAAAACTACCACTACGCAAGTTAATCGAATTTGTCGTATTGGTGGCGCGGTTAAAGTTGGTCAGACGACTGCGAGCGAATTCGGTGGAGTTAATTTAACGCGAACAGTTCTGCACGGCGCAACACATAATCCATGGAAACACGGTCACACTCCAGGCGGATCTTCTGGTGGAACTGCATCTGCAGTTGCTGGCGGATTAGTGAGCATCGCAACCGGCGGTGATGGCGGCGGGTCAATTCGTATTCCGGCTGGGTTCACCGGTTTACTTGGATTGAAGGCAACTTTTGGTCGCATTCCTCGTGGGCCAGGTGCATCAAACGGAAACCTGACAACAGTTACTGGTTGTTTGTCGCGAAGCGTGCGCGATACCGCGCGATGGTTTGATGTCGTCAACGGGCACGAAGCGCACGACCCGTTGAGTTTGCCAAAAGTTTCTGGATGGGAAGCCGGACTCGGAAGCGTTGCGACAAAAGGTTTGCGTGTTGCTGTAGTTTCGAACTTTGGCGGAGGCGTTGTTTCGCCAGCGATGTGGGAAGTTATTGAGCGCGCCGCTGAAAACTTGATTGCGGTTGCTGGTCTGAAACGGCGAGAGTCGGTTGATGTATCGTTGCCACGACTTGGTGCGGCGTGGTCAATAACTGGCTCTGTGGCAATTCGAAATGCTCTCAAAGACCATTGGCCAGCATGTGCTGATCAATTGACGCCCGAAATTCGCTATGGCCAAAAAATGACCGAGAATCTTTACGGTTCAGAAGCACGTGGAAAGTTCGAAAAGCGACGCATTGAATTAAACAACAGCATGGCGCGAATATTTAGCGAAGTTGATTTAATAATTACTGCTACAAACCCCGACATCGCATTTAATGCCGAGGGTCCGTTGCCAGATACTTTTGGTGGGCTCGTGGCTGGTGCTCAAAACAACGGTGTGTTGACGATTCCTGCAAATATCTATGGCAACCCTGGCATCTCGGTGCCAGTTGGTTTAGTTGATGGTCTACCAGTTGGCATGCAAATCATGGCGAGACATTTCGAAGAGCCGCTACTTCTCGAATTAGCCCTCGCCGTCGAGCGCACTCAACCTTGGTCACTCGTTGCTCCTTAAGATTTTAGATGAATCAATTAAATAGTCTGCGAAATTCAGAGACGGCTGGTTTTCGCCAAGACATTCAGTTGCTGCGCGCAATTGCAATTCTCTTTGTAGTTCTAAACCACATTGACTTTGCGTTTCTTTCGGTTCCGGCCGGATACCGCGGAGTAGACGTGTTTTTTGTCGTGTCTGGTTTTGTGATTATGTCATCAATTTTGAGGCACGAATCTGTCGGTAAAAGATTCGCGTTGTTGACATTCTTCAAACGACGCGCACAAAGACTTTATCCTGCGTTTCTCGTGGTGATCATTTGCGTTTTCGTTGTTTCGTTTATAACTCAGTCTTTTATTCATGTTCAGCAAGAGACTGCCCGCACGGGCGTCGGAGCATCTTTATTTTTCGCAAATTATGTTCTGCTCGCACGAAAAATTGACTACTTCAATCCGCTGTACCCAAACCCACTCACGCACACGTGGTCGCTTTCAGTCGAAGAGCAGTTTTATATCACACTTGGAGTTTTATTCATTTTATTGAAAAGATTTAGAGTCAGCCTCTCAGGCCTGTTCGCGATGGTCGTCGTCGCAGTACTTGCTGCTTTGAGTCTCTATAGCTGTTTTAATTTTCAAAATCTTCCTGATGCTCAGCGCTTCTTTCCAAATCCGGATCTGTTTCCTTTTTATTCTTTTCATTCTCGAGCATGGCAGTTATTGGCCGGGGTTTTGGTTGCGCAAATCATTCAAAGATTGCCGAATAAGCACTTTAAATTTCAAACATATATTGCAAGGGTCGTCGCAACTCTCTCTTTTTTAGGAATTTTACGAGGGCTCATCGCCGGCGGACAAGAACACCAACTTGGTATTGATGCACTAATAATCACACTTTCAACAGCGCTATTTATTTTTTCAATGCCACTCGCATTGAAAAACTCAAAACAGTTGGGTCTTCCTAAAATTATTAGTTGGCTGGGTAGTCGCTCTTATTCGCTGTACCTGGTTCATTGGCCGATAATTCTTTTTGGCCGCCAAATTTTTGGAAGTTCGACCGCTCTAAATTTCTTGTGTTTAGTCGTATCAATAATTAGTTCTGAGTTTTTATATAAAAAAGTCGAATATCGATATCACGATCGCGATGGTGGCCAGAACAAAAATGTCTTGAAGCTGTTTGCCATCGGCCAGATAGTCACTCTTTGCCTGATGGCCACATTGATGGGCTTTGGAAATCTGCGCTACAACCAAACACAGGCTTACCCAGCATGGGAGAAAATACCAGCGGGTTGTACCGGCCCTGTCATTAATTGTGACATTGACTTTCAGGATTCAAATGGATTCGTTGTTCTCGAAGGCAACTCTCATGCTGGAACAATCCTCCACACATTCATCAAGATCACACAAGAACTAAGGCTTAGCAGTCGAGTTACGGCTGGCGGATCAAAAGTTTTGACCGATGCAACAGAATTAGTCAACAGCGAAGAAATTTCCGTCTTTTCTTATTTCCGCGACCCATACAGCGACGAAATCGAAAAAACGTACGCCGAACACTGGGAAAGTTATCTCAAAAATCCAAAAGTCAAAAATCTGATTGTTTTTCTTGACAATCCATATATGCAAGGTTCAAGATTCCCGTCTTTGATCAGTGGGCCGTCAAATCAATCACGCTCTCGTTCAGAACAATTGCGTAATGA
>WLFB01000085.1 GCA_009703975.1 Actinomycetota bacterium
CTCTTGAGTAGTTGGCTCTTTGACTTTGATAACCATTTGTTGAGACCAGGCGTCGCCAGCAGTCGGCACAATCGTTGCCCCCGCGGCGGAGAAGTGAGCGTCTTCAATTGATGCACCAAGACCTGCTCCAGTCTCGACGAATACTTCAACTCCCGCACGCTCAAATTCGCGAACTCCATCAGGGGTAATCGCAACTCGACCCTCTGAAGTTTTGGTCTCTTTGGGAACTCCCAAGGTTTTGATTTTTGCTGTATTCATCTATTTATATGTCTAGCCTATTTATGACTTGGATTCGGAAAAAGAAAGTTACATATGTCATGCTTGGAGATGTAAGAATTAATTATTAGGCGAACCATACAAATTCGTAAATTAATTCGGCATTGTCACTAATTGTTTTGGGGGTGTTAGTTGAATAGCGAGCGCGGATCGGTTGAACTTCTAAATGTCACCAAACGTTACGGTGATGTGGTTGCAGTCAATTCACTAAACTTAGAAATTAAGTCTGGCGAGTTTCTCTCTTTGCTTGGTCCGAGCGGATGTGGCAAAACCACGACTTTGCGAATGTTGGCAGGTTTTGAACAACCAGACGAAGGATTTGTGCGGATCAGTGGAGAGTATGTGCAAGGGGTTCCTCCCTATAAGCGCGATGTTAATACCGTGTTTCAGCACTATGCATTGTTTCCACATATGAGTGTTGCTGAGAATGTTGCATATGGATTAAAGCAAAAAGGTGTTGCAAAGTCTGAGATTGGTACGAAGGTAATTGAAGCACTTGACATGGTGCAGATGTCAAAATTGGCAGGACGTCGACCCCGACAACTCTCTGGTGGTCAGCAACAAAGAGTTGCAGTAGCGCGTGCGTTAATTAATCGTCCAAGTATTTTGTTGCTTGATGAACCGCTAGGCGCACTCGACCGAAAACTGCGCGAAGAAATGCAGATTGAACTAAAACTTCTCCAAAGCCGTCTTGGGATCACGTTTATCTTCGTGACTCACGATCAAGAAGAAGCAATGTCAATGTCTGACCGAATCGCAATCATGCTTGACGGACATGTTGAGCAGCTTGGAGATCCAGAAACCGTTTACGAGCGTCCGACCTCGGCGTTCGTAGCTGGGTTTGTTGGTCGAAACAATTTCTGGCGTGGTGTGGCGACAGCTAATGGCGCGAAAGCTACCGACGGAACTGTATTTGTTGCGACACGACCCGAAGAAACAGTGCCGGCAGGGCAAGACGCGCTTGCTGCTGTAAGGCCTGAGACGATCAACTTGTCGGCGACCAAGCCGAGTTCGGATACCAATTTCGTGAGTGCGCGAGTTGCTGGCGTGTCGCATTTCGGGGATGTATTGCAATATGTTGTGACGGCTGGGACTCGCGACTTGTTGGTGCAAGTGAGTCGCACCGATCCGTCTCGATTTGCTGTTGGTGAATCAGTCTGGTGCACCTGGGCCGCTGAAGATGTCTATTTGTTCTCGGCACGACAGGCAGATCTTGTGCTTGCAGGCACGCCTAATGCTTGAGCGTCTGAGTATTATTTCAATATCTAGTATTTGAATATCTAGTAGGTCATTATTTGTTTAACAAATCAATCAAAGGAGATAGCAATGAGCAATGAAAAGAAACAATTGAAGATGTTGGCGCCAGAAGGTTTTCGCGAGAAAATTTCGCGACGCGCTTTTCTTCAAGGCGGCACTGCAGTTGCTGGTTTTGCTTTGATTGCAGCCGCATGTGGTGGCTCAGATAGTGCAACCGAAACTTCAACTGCCGACACAGCTGCGAGCGATGCGGCAAGCACCGAGGGCCTTGCCTCAGGTGAGTGGAGCAGAGTTATCAATCAGGCAAGTGGCACGCTGGCGATGTACACATGGGGTGACTACAACGACCCAGAACTCGTCGGTGCACTCGCTGCATCAACGCTTAACGTTTCGATGAAGGTTGACTATTACGCGAGCAATGAAGACCTAATCACAAAACTTGCAGCCAGTGGCGGCAGTAGCGGTTTTGACATCGTTGTTCCTACTGGACCATATATTCCTCAAATGATTGAAAAGGGATTGATCCAAAAACTTGACAAGTCATTGATTCCAAATATGGTCAACGTCGATCCGAATTATCTTGCACAAGATTGGGACCCAACAAATGACTACTCAGTTTGTAAGAACTGGGGCACGACTGGGTACTTTTATGACACCACAAAAATTTCAAAAGAACTGACAACTTGGCAAGACTTCATTGATACTTGTATGGGTGAAGCAAGCGGCAACTGTTCAGTGATTGACGCAGCGCCAAACTATTGTGGCATGTGGTTCTGGGCAAATAAAATTAACTGGAATACCGAAACACCTGCAGACCTTGATGCTTGTGAAAAATTTTTAGTTGAAGAGTTCGCACAACATATCAAGGCATTTGATAGTTACCCTTCGACGAAACTTGCTGAAGGCGCGTATTCGATTGCAATGGCATGGAACGGCGACGCACGTCAGGCTTATGTGCGCATTGAAGAAGCTGGTGGAAACCCAAGCGACTGGAAGTGGGTACTAGGAACACCAAACACAGAACTTTGGATGGACAATTACTGTGTTGCAGCTGGCGCACCAAATGCTGAGGCCGCACACGCCTGGATCAACTGGGATTTGATTCCAGAGATTTCAATTAAAGATCTTAGCTATCACGGCTATCACACAGGAATGAAAAATATGTCGCAACTAATTTCTGACGTCGCACCAGATTTAGTTAATGGTGACATGATTTTCTTCGGTGATGAGCAAGTTGCGACAATGCAGACACAAGTGATCACACCTGCACTTGATCGTTTGATTGACATCTTGAATAAATCCAAAGCGAAAGCCGGAGGCTGATTTGGTGTGACCGTATCGGTCGCTTCATTTTTACGCAGGAGATGGCGAGGGCCTAAATATCTTCTCGCCATCCCTGCGATCATTTGGTATCTAGTTTTTTTCGCTGCACCAATTGCGTTTATCGTTCTTTATTCGTTCGGTACTAAAGATTCATCAAAACTTGTACCAGTAGATCTAGGCAGTCTTTCAACTAAAAGCTATTCGGCAGTATTTGATGAGACGTTTTTTAAGACCTTTCGTGCGACCTTGCGTATCTCGGTTCTAGCGACTTTTTTATGTGTTTTGATTGGGTTGCCAGTTGCATATTTTGCGGCATTCAAAGTTGCCGAAAAATGGAAAGCCGTAATTCTCGCTGCTGTCGTAGTACCAAGTTTTACTAGTTTCTTGATTCGTACTGTCGCGTGGCGTATTCCACTTGCGCCCAATGGTACGTTTTCAAAGTGGCTCGTTGGAATGGGTTGGATTTCAGATAACGGTATTCAAATTCTTGAAACTCCAATGGCAGTACAAATCGCAATTGTTTATAATTATCTAGGTTTCATGATCCTGCCGCTATTTGTTGCGCTTGACCGAATTGATGTTCGCATGCGAGAGGCGAGTAAAGATCTTGGTGCGGGCAGAATTGCAACATTTTTTGGTGTCACGTTGCCACTTGCTGGCCCAGGCATAGTGGCCGGTGTGCTACTTACGTTTATCCCTATGTGTGGTGATTATGTCACTGCAACAGTGTTGGGCGGCGCTAAAGGAAACATGATTGGGGCAATGATCGCATCGCAATTCAGTGGTGCGCAGAACTGGCCACTGGGTTCGGCAATGGCGATCTTGATGATCGCTGCTGTGCTGCTGGTGCTAATAGTTGGCTTTGTTATAACTTGGCTTGCGCCCCGAGTCGCAATGTTGATGTCTCCAATAATTCAATTTGTAAGGCGATCAATTCATGAGCGATCAGTTGCCCGTAGACAAATAGTAGAGCAAGAGTTTCGTAAGAAGTTTGAAGCGCTACCAAAAGTATTGTCTGCATGGACTGTTTTGGTTTTGGTATTTCTGTTTATTCCAATATTGCTTGTGTTCCTTCATTCATTTAACTACGGTGGCTCGTTCACGATTTGGTCAGGAAGAGCAAGTACAAAATGGTGGGGAGAACTGTTTAATGGCGGCGTGATGGTCGCATTACTAATTCGATTCGCCGTTGTTATATTCGCGGCGCTGATTTTTGTTCGCATCAACCGACAACGAGAAAGATTCTCAAAGAGAGTTCTGTCACTTGTTATGCCATTGTCGTTTGTGTTTGCGGTGATTCTCAATGGGTTGATAACAGAGTGGTATCGCACGATTTTCGACTTCGCGGGTATCGGCGATTCAATTCGAAATTCGTTCATCGCTGCGTTCGGCGCCACCGTAATTGCGGTACTAATCGGAGGCATGTCAGGTGTTGCCTTGGCGCGAAGACCGGGTAACTGGACAAAGTTTTTTATGGCGACTGTATTTTTGATCTTGGTAACGCCTGAAATTATGGATGCAATCGCTCTTGCTACTTGGTTTCCACGAATCAAAGCGATTCCTCTTGTTGGCATCATTTTTACAAATGGTTGGGGTCCATTTAATGGGGGTATAAATAAGTTGTGGGTAGGTCAGTCTTTGTATGCAAGTGCGGTCGTTACATTGATCGTTCGCGCCAGACTTTCAGGAATTGATGAATCGCTTGAAGAAGCCGCAGCTGATCTTGGCGCACCACCGGGCCGCGCTTTTCGCCAAATTACATTGCCACTTATTGCGTCGGCAATGGTTGCTGGTGCTTTATTGTCTTTTGCACTTTGTCTCGACAACGCAGTGATTTCAACTTTGATCAGTGAAGCTGGGTCAACTACCTTTCCAGTTGCATTGCTTGGCGCCACTCGAAGCACAATTAAGCCGTTCTGGGGAGTAGGTGCAGTGTTGTTGTTTGTTGTAACGCTTAGCGCTCTATGGTTCTTGGCTGTGATTTTACGACGCGGTGGAGATTCGGCGAGCAAGATCGCCGCCACATTTACCGGTTCGTGAACCATCAACGATTTGCATTCGTTCATTGGTTGTAATTTAAGTAGGTGAAAATATTTCAAATCACTATGAGATTCTCGGCGTTAAATCATCTGCATCAAGAAAAGAGATTCGTGCCGCACATCGAGCGATGGTGCGCAAACTTCATCCAGACGCAAACGGGCTAGGCACAGCAAATTTTTCGTTGGCTCTTGCTGCGGTCAGCGAAGCATGGAGTGTTCTTGGTAATCCGACTAGTCGTCGCTTGTACGACGAGTCACTGACTGCGAAATCAAGATACCGGCAGGCGCCTAATCCAAAAAAACAGAATACTGTTGAATTCGCTGATGAGCCCGAATTTGAAATACCACTAGTAGTTGTTAGAGCAAAGATTCCTTGGCGATTTATGTTGTCGCTCGTAGCGGTTGGTGCGCTTTTGATTTTGTTTCTGCAATCAACTGCATCACCGAGCATTCCGCAAGGGCCGGACTCGTTGATAAATAGTGGTTCATGTGTGGCGTTTGACTCAACTCAAGCGGTGTACGAGGTCTCTTGTGATGGCCCAAATGACGGAGTGGTCAGGCAGTTGATTGGTTTTGACAAGACTTGTTCAAGTGACACATTTGGTTATCGAGATCGTCAAGGAATGGGAATCGCATGTCTAGAACCCTGATGCGGTCTATTGTTTAGGCATGTCGAGCCACTGTGAACGTCCTGGCTGTTCAAAAGTCGGGGAGGTTATTTACGAAGTCGATCTGAGACGGTTGTTGGTGACGATTGACTTTCCCGATTTGAGTGATCTGACGCCCATGAATCTTTTATGTCGTCGCCACGCTGATTCTCTTACCGTTCCAAAAGGTTGGACGATAATCAACAATCGTGAAGAAGTTCAGAGGCTGTTTAGTGCACCAGTCACGCAACAAGTTGTGAAAGAAAATTCGCAAAAAGCTATCAAGCGGCAGAAAGACTCTGGTTCCAGCGAGTCCGAAAAAGATCAGACAGTTATGGCGAATTTATTTGATTCGGTAATTGATGAGAATGCTTTTGATTTCACTGATGAACTCGCTCAATTATTGGACACACAAGAAACTGAGGCCATGCCATGGACGCCGCAATTTGATCGCTCTGGTGACTTGAACGGAAAACTACGAGCCCGCGGTCGATTGTTGGGCAGAGCCTTTGGTCAAAGTGATATCGCTAGTCGCGATCAGAATCGTGATCACAGCCATGATCACGATCAATTGCATTCAGAGTCTTGACTCGTAATTAGGTTTTGAGATGGATGTTACGGCGAATGTCAATGTACCAGTATCTGTAGAAATACTTTTTAGTTATGTTTCTAATCTTAAGAATTACGAATCATGGCTTGAGATGGTGCACAGTGTCAAGCCGGTC
>WLFB01000086.1 GCA_009703975.1 Actinomycetota bacterium
ATCACCAGCGGGGGCTACGCGCACTACAGCGGTGTATCTCTCGCTCTGGGTTATGTTCCTGCCGAACTTGCTAAGGCTGGCACAACTGGTTTCGAAATTGAGATCATCGGCAACATGCGACCAGCAACATTGCAGCTTGAGCCTGTGCTCGACCCTTCGGGTTCGCGCATGCGCGCTTAATAACTAACTTTGTCGCGACGCCTCGCGCTGCGCGTCTAGCTTTGTAGTTGCTTTAGATTAGCCACTGGAATGTGGCAACGCATGAAGTGACCAGGTTCAACCTCGGTCAAGTTCGGCTCTTCAGTTTCACAAAGCGTTTCAAAACCAGAACCGGCTTTACGCGGGCAACGTGGGTTCAACACACAACCACTTGGCGGATTACTTGGACTCGGCACCACACCAGTCAATGGAATGCGCTTGCGAATTGACCCGTCAATATTTGGCACCGAGGATAGAAGCGCTTCTGTATACGGGTGAAATGGCCCGTTAAACACACGTTGCGAAGTACCAAACTCAACAACACGACCTAAATAGAGCACAGCAATTCGGTCAGAAATATAACGAACAACGCCAAGGTCGTGCGAAATGAAGATGAAACTTGTATTATCTTTTTTCTGCAAATCAACTAATAAGTTAAGAATCGCTGCTTGAACCGAAACGTCAAGTGCCGAAGTTGGTTCGTCGCAAACGACGATTTGTGGCGCACCTGCAAACGCGCGAGCAATTGCCACACGTTGTTTCAAACCGCCAGATAGTTGAGCTGGACGGACACTATGCAATGACTCATCAACTCGCATGCCGGTTAGAAGTTCGTGCGCACGGACTACAGAATCATCAACACTGAAACCACGCAGGCGTTCAACAGCTCGACTAATAATTCGAGTCACACTATGGCGGCGGTTTAAAGCTTGATCAGGATTCTGGAAAACGATTTGCATTGAGCCAACATCGCTGACGTCGCGACGATTAAGTGTCTGCGCTAATCCTTTACCGTCAAGAGTTACAACGCCACCCTCTTCAGGCGATACAAGACCGAGCAGGAGTTTGGCGATCGTGGTCTTACCCGAGCCCGACTCACCCACCAAACCAAGCGTCTCGCCAAAACCTAAGTTGAATGACACATCATTAATCACTCGAACTTTGTGACCATCTTGCGTAAATATCTTCGACAAATGACTGATACTCAGCAATGTGTCATCATTGTGCACCGAGTGAACATCAGCCTGCGATGCATAGTCAATCTTCTCAATTGATCGTGGCATTGAACTTGCTTTGTCACTGTGAAAACATCGCGCAATATGTGCACCATTAATCTCGACCATCTGAGGCAACTCTGTTTGACACTTATCGTCAGCAAGAGAACATCTCGACGCAAACACACAACCCTCGTACTTTGTTCCAAGAGCCGGAGGTGTACCTGGGATCGTGTCAAGACGATCAGTGCTCTTATGTAGACCACCACGCGGTATACAGCGCAACAAACCAACTGTGTAAGGGTGGCTCGGGTTTTTAAATATTTCAGCGGTTGCACCCTGCTCGACTAACGCCCCGGCATAAAGAACGCCGACTCGGTCACACATATTGCGAATCACTCCGAGGTTGTGGCTAATGAACAAAACCGCAGTGCCCGTATCGCGACGCAATTCGCGCACCAGGTCAAGAACTTCTGCTTCAACGGTTGCATCAAGACCGGTCGTAGGTTCGTCCATTACCAAGAGCCGCGGATTAGAAGCCAAGGCCATTGCGATAACCACACGTTGGGCCATGCCACCCGACAACTGGTGGGCGTAGCGTCGCATAACTCGCTCAGGGTCGGCTATTTGCACTTTTACTAAAGACTCCTGCGCCAATTTCATTGCGTCAGTCTTAGAAACTCCATTCAACTCAAAAACTTCTGCGATTTGTTTACCTATTCGAATTGTCGGGTTAAGCGCCGTCGCAGGGTTCTGATAAACCATCGAAATCGCAGAGCGACGAAGTTGAGCAACATCAGTTTCACCGATGTCAACGATGTCTTTACCTTCAAAAATAATTGAACCACCGGTAATTTTGCCGTTGCGTGGCAAATAGCGCATTGCAGCAAATGCGGCAGTTGACTTGCCGCAACCAGACTCACCCACAAGTCCGTAAGCCTCGCCTGGCGCTATCGAAAGCGAAACATCACGCAAAACCTGGCGATCTATACCGCGAACCGTGTAGGCAACCTCTAGATTGCGCAACTCAAGTGTTGGAGTTTGAGTTGTACTCATAATTCAAACACTTCAAGAAGCGCATCAGAAATCAAATTGATACTTACCGCAACCGATGCAATCGCAACAGCAGGAAACAATGTTGGCCACCAGATATTGGTAAAAATCTTGTCCCATGTGTCGGCAACTTGAGTGCCCCAGTCAGGTGAACCCGCTTCAAGACCTACACCCAAAAATGAAAGAGTCGCCACAGCAAAGATCGCGTATCCGAGACGAACTGTAAATTCAACAATTAAAGTCGGTAAAACATTTGGAAGAATCTCTCTGAAGAGAATATGAGCTGTCTTTTCGGTCCGAAGCTTCGCGGCGGCTACATACTCAAGTTCTGATTCACCAAGAACTGCCGCCCTAACAGTGCGCGCGACGTTTGGAGTGAAAATAAAACCGATAATCAAAACGGTTATAACCGTCGATGATCGACCAATTGCAGCAACTGCCAACAACGCAATGATAATTACCGGAATCGCCGAGATCGCTTCAAGAATTCTCATCAAGACCATGTCAAATTTGCCTTTTAGATATCCAGCGATCAGCCCCAGAGAAGCACCAACAAACGCACCCAAAGCCGTAGCAATAAATGAAATGACCATGATGATTCTCGCACCGATGATTACTCGTGAATAAACGTCACGACCAGTGCTATCCGTACCAAACCAATACTTAAGCGAAGGCGGAGTATTTATTGATTCAAAATCCATAGTGTCTTGGTCAAACCGAACCATAAATTTTGAAAATATTGAACAGAATATCCAAAAACCTAAAATTGATGCTCCAACTACGAAGGCCTTGTTCTTTTTTAAGACGGCAAGGCGCTCTGCCAACACCAACTTTTTTGCTTCGCTATTAGTTGTATCTTTCACTCAGTAACCCTCTGTCTAATACGTGGATTAAGAACTGCGAATAACACATCGGCGATCAACTGGAAACAGATAATCACCAAACCGACTAAAAATACAGCAGTTTGAAGCAACGAAAAATCTCTGGCGACCACAGCATCCATCAAAATATTGCCAAAACCTGGATAATTAAAAACTCTCTCAATGGCAATTAGCCCACCGGCCAAATATGGCACTTGAGTTGCAATAACTGCAATAGTTGGGAGCAATGCGTTGCGCAACACATGGCGGAAAACCGCTGTCTTTCGCGAAAGGCCCTTAAGTACCGCCGTGCGCATGTAATCAGAATCAAGCGCTTCAATTACACCCGCTCGGGTGATTCTTGAAATATAACCAAATAGTACAAATAACAGAGCGATCGAAGGCAACAACAAGTGATAAATGCTGTTAATGATGTTTGGATTTTCCTCATCAGGGAATGCCGAAACCGGAAACACACGTATAGCCACACCAAATACAAGAATTAAAACTACTGACCAAACAAACTCAGGGATTACCGCAGCAGACAAACCACCAACCGTCAGAACTCGGTCAATCCGTTTGCCACGATTCATCGCCGCAATGACTCCACCCAAAATGCTGATCGGTGCAATCAAGATCAAGGCAACTATTGCCAACTGTGCAGACTTGCTCGCTGCTGGCCCCAAGATTTCAGAGACTGGCTGCTCATATTGAAATGACATGCCAAGATCTCCGGTCATTACGCCGCCAATCCAAACGCAATACTGCACGACTAACGGCTTATCCAAGCCCTTTTCTTTATTCCAAATTTCATATGCCTCAGGTGTCGCATCTCTCCCAAGAGTCTGCTTCGCGAGATCGCCAGGCATGATCGACATCATTATGAAAACAATCATTGAAACTATGAAGAGAGTCACGAGCGATAACCCGATGCGCTTGGCAATAAATCTCAGCATAGAAATTTTAAGTTTAGCAATTTCAATTGAATATCCTTAAATGAATTGAATAAATAAAAAAGGGCCGACCTAGTTTCCTAGGCCGGCCCTGATTTTTACTTCTTCTTAATTATGAACTCGCTATTAAGCGTTCTTACCTGTTGACCAAATTGCACCCTGTTGGTTGTACTCAACACCAACAACTTTTTTCGAAGTTACAGAAACGCGAGTTTCGTTGTAAGCGACGATAATTGGTGTGTGTACAAGTGCAGCCTTTTGAATTGAAGAGCTTGCAGCTTGCTTAGCCTTTGTTGTAAGAGCTGATTGCCACGCTGTAATCGCAGCATCAAGTTCTGGTGCATCAAGGTAAGCAGGGTTCCAGTCACCTGACGAGAACCACTCACGTGCAAGGTATTCGTCTGGAACTGGACGACCAGCCCATTCAGCAATACCGAACTCGCTTGCGAGCCACTCACCCTTGTTCTTAACTTTTGATCCCTTTACCGATGGGTAAACAGAATACTTGTACCAACGTGCTCCACCACCGTCTGAACCGTCGAGATCAACTGTGCAGTCGATTCCGATTTCTTTGAGTGATGACTTGACAAATTGTGTGAACTTGTCGATGTCGTCACGCTTCCAGCTCTGAAGAGTAACTTTGAAACCGTTCGGTACACCAGCTGCAGCCATCAACGCTTTTGCAGCGGCGATGTCTTTCTTGCGTACAGGAACTGTTTTGTCTGCGGTTGGGAACGAATCCATTACTGAGTCGTTAGCAACTGTGCCGTATCCAGCCATTACGTTTTGTACGTAACCTTGGCGGTCAAGCGACAATGAAATTGCCTCACGGACACGCTTGTCAGTCAATTGACCGATATCGCATCGCATGTGCATGTGCAAACCACCACAAGTTGCTACTTGAGTCTTGTAGTACTTGTTCTTTGGAATCGCGTCTGCTTCTACTCCGGTTAGGAAGTGGATCGAATCAAGCTTGCCGGTCTTCAATGCTGGGATTGCAGCACTGTTTGACACGTACTGGATTTGCTCCATTTTGTCGAACTGTGGGATTAGATCTTTCTTGAAGTAGTTCGGGTTCTTTTTGAACACGGTCTTTTCATTGATCTTGTGCGTCACCATGATCCATGGGCCAGCACTGTTCATCGTCTTGGTCCATGACTCGTCTCCCTTTTCGCCCTTCTTAAGCATGCAAAGGCCATAGTTGGCGCTTGACACTGCGTAAGGGAAGTTTGCATTTGCCTTTTTCAAGTCAAAACGAATTGTGGTTGCATCAACTTTGACGATGCCTGCTGATGTGCAGTCACCAAGTCGACCAGCTGATTGCGATTTGTTCGCTGGGTCAAGATGTGATTGCAATGTGTAAATAACATCTTCGGCCTTAAGAGCAGAACCGTCATGGAACTTTACGTCTTCACGAATCGTGAAAGTCCAAGTCTTACCGGCATCGGTACCCTTCCATTTTGTCGCGACGCTTGGTACAAGTTGACCAGATGGTGCAACATCACACAACCACGCTCCGACGGCGTTGAGAATCTGCAACGATCCACCTTTGCTCATCCATGGTGCTGCTGGACCTTCTTGTGCTTGAGAAGCCCATTTAAGAGTTGTTCCAGCTGCGCTGACACCAGAAGCACCGAAAATTTGAGCAAATGGAATTGCTACACCGGTCGCTGCTGCTGCTTGAATAAAATGACGTCGCGACAAACCGTTTGTCGAAACTTCATTTGAAGTTTGCTCAATTGTTGACATTTAGTCCCCTTGTTAATTTGGATTATAAGTTTGGCGTAATTTGTTCAATTTCTCGACCCACCACGCCGATGCGTAATTATATGCCATTTGGCACAGGCTTGGCAAGCCTTGCAGCCGATTTCGGTAACTTTTTGCACTAAAAAACTTGTGCTCAAAAGCACTACCGTTATGAGGTTTTGATTAGGCAGTTACCCGGTCAGCGGCAAGTTTGCCGGCAACTTTGCCGATTCTGTCTATGCGCTTGAGCAACGCCTCGCGTGCAGTTTCAGCCTCGCTATTGAGACCAGTCAAATCAGCAATCTTCCAGTGGCGCAATACAACTGGCACCAAAATCTGCTCATGGTGAATCGCGAGATCGTAAATGCCGACTCGAGCGATTTCTCGTGACAGACGCTCAAAATC
>WLFB01000087.1 GCA_009703975.1 Actinomycetota bacterium
ATCAATCGAATTTCAGATGATGTTGCCGACCGTGAATGGGCAAAACTTAGTGATGACAAAATTCAAGAACTTTCGTTTCTCTGGGCCGGTGGAATAGAAAAAGACGAACCTCATTATTACCGAGTGCAAGGCACAAGGTTGTTTGTTGAATATGACAATACTCAACGAGGGACAAATCACATCCATACGGTGTGGCGCGATTTAGAAAATGATTTTGGTGGAGACGTGCTAGCAAACCATTACACACATGAACATTAATGTCAGGATCCTTCGTACTGCTAGCGCGTTGAGTGTGGTTGAATGGGTGTGTGGTTAAACCGTTCACTCACGTTGTAGTAGACGGTTCAAATATGGCGACGGAAGGCCGAACAGAGCCAAGCCTGAAGCAGTTAAACGAGGCAGTGCTCTCGTTCATGAATGAGTTTCCAGATACGAAAATAACTGTCGTAGTTGATGCAACGTTCGGTCATCGGGTTGATCGACGAGAACGAGCAGAATTTGATGCCGCAATTAATAACAATGAACTCGTCGCACCACCGGCCGGTGCTGTCGGTCGTGGTGATGGCTTTGTATTAACAATCGCCGACAAAGTTAAAGCAAGTATTTTGTCCAATGACAGTTATCAAGAGTTTCACGATCAATATAAGTGGCTATTTGATGAAGGTCGACTTATTGGTGGCAAACCAGTGCCAAATGTTGGATGGGTATTTATTCAAAGACTTCCGGTACGCAAGCAGTCTGGTCGAGAGAGTTCTGCGGCTCTTCGTCGAGCGAAATCGGTTCGTGCGCCGTCGCGTCCTATGCCGGTGCCGAAAAATCCACCTCCAACAGCAAGAGTTGCAGTTAATTCACCAAAGCCAATCGCACAAGCCAGTAAGCCGGGTTCTAATTCGAAGCCGACTCCAAAACTAAACGAGATAACTGCATTTTTGAATTTTGTCGAGAAAAATCCAGTGGGTACAAAACTTAAGGGCGTCGTTGAAAGTTATGCATCTCATGGTGTTCACGTGAAAGTTGGTGAAGTGTTGGGTTATCTTCCGATGCAACTCATGGCTAACCCGGCTCCGCGAAGCGCGCGCGAACATGTCAAACTTGGGGCTTCTTTGAGTCTTGTGATTGTTGGTTACACGCCTTCAAGACGAAGTGTTGAACTTGCCGTGTCTGGTGTAGAGCCAGTACCTGCTCAGCGAGCTGCTGCCCGTGTGGCGACACCGCGAAATGTTGGACCAATTCGAACGGCGACAACACGAATTGTGCAAATCAAAAAAGCCAAGCGTCTGCGCCAAAAGTCAAAGGCAGTACAGAAGAAAGCGCCACAGAAAAAACGCTAATAATAGAAGCTCTCAGAATAAGCAACACAACCGTATTTTTTAGTACGGTGATGGCGTGCTGATCGCTACATGGAATGTCAATTCGTTAAAAGCCCGTCTTGAGCGCGTGACCCAATGGGTAAGTGAAAATACGCCCGATGTGTTGTGTATGCAAGAAACAAAAATGAAGAATGAGGTTTTTCCGACTTCGGTTTTTTCTGAACTTGGCTATGAGTCTGCTCATTTTGGTCAGGGTCAGTGGAACGGCGTGGCAATCATTTCGCGCGTTGGTTTAGAAAATGTAATTCCAAATTTTGCACCGACGATTGAGCCTGACGGTGAAGCGCGAATCATTTCTGCAACTTGTGGCGGAGTCAAAGTTGTCAGCGTCTACGTGCCAAATGGCAGGGCTTTAGATAACGATCATTACACCTACAAACTTGAGTGGATGAAGAAGTTAAAGCAACATGCAACAAAAATTGCCAAGCCAACTGAAGATTTGGTGATCGGCGGCGACTTTAATATCGCACCAACGGATGATGACGTTTGGGACATAACCAAATTTGAAGGCGCAACGCATGTCAGTGCACCAGAGCGCAAAGCGTTCAATTCACTGTGTGAATGGGGATTGACCGACGTTTATCGGGACATGCACCCAGAACCAAAAGTTTTCTCTTGGTGGGATTATCGCAACGGTAGTTTTCATAAAGGCGAAGGTATGAGGATTGACTTTTTGTTGGCAACGAAGTCATTAGCTAAACGTGTTAAGTCTTCGGAGATCGACCGCAACGCTCGTAAAGGTGAAAAGCCGAGTGACCATGTGCCAGTGATGATCACGGTTGAAAAGAAATAGCAAGAAATCGTAATTTGGGTCGTATAAATATGTCGTCGCCTGATCCTGCGAATCTGACAAATCCATTTAAGGGTTTTCATATTCGCACAGAAGAACGCTCACCAACTGATGAAATACGATTGAAGATCGCCGAAGAGTTAAGAGTTGTGTTCGATGAATTGCTAGCTACGTCAGCACCAGTTGAAGAACTTGAACAAACGCGTGCGATAGTCAATCAAGCTGTTTCGCTTTTGAAATTGCGACCGCATAGTCATGATTATGAAGGTCCTGCCGAAGGTTCGTTGGCACCGATGAATAGTTTTCTTGACCGCAGTCCGATCATTGGTGCAATTAATCCGCTTTCGGTGCCGATGCGAATGGACATTGAAGGAGACGGAGGTATCGAGTCAACTGTGGTTGGTTACGCATTATTTCCGGCTGCTTATGAAGGTCCGCCAGGCTGTGTTCACGGTGGCTTCATTGCGGCATATTTTGACGAAGTGCTGGGCATGGCTCAATCGCTCAGTGGCAACCCAGGGATGACAGTGAATTTGACGGTTGACTATCGTGCGCCCACACCTCTCAAACAACCCGTTATCTTCCGGGGTCGAGTCGTGTCAATTGACGGTCGCAAGATCAGCGTTGCTGGGACTTTGCATCACGGGGAAACTTTATGCGCAGAAGCTAAAGGACTGTTTGTATCTATGCGCCCGGAAGTTTTTTCTCGACTCGTAGAAATTCGCCAAGCGCATCAAGCGAAATAGCTATTTTACGGTGGCGCCAGCCTTGGCAATGATTGAAAGCAGATCAGGTCCGATTTGCTTCGCAGTTATCTGGCCAACAATTTTGCCGAGATCTTCGATACTCGTGGGTTTTTGCAGCGCGATTAGATTCAGTTCATGATCTGCCAGTACGGCATTTGGCAGTTGTCTGATCACGCGTGCACGGTCACTGCGCCACTTTTTAATTTGATCTTCGAGCGAAACTTTGCGCCCACTTGAACTTATTCGAGCAGTTCGTTTTGGAATCTCGTTGTGATCAATTGTGCGAGATGAATCAGAAATCTCTGCTACAAGTGAGCTTCGACCAGTCGTTCGACCTTTACGACTTTCGCTCCAAGTTATAAAAAGTTGATGTGATGCTCGCGTCAATGCGACATACGCTAAACGCACTTCTTCTTGTTGTTGTTCTTTACTAATCGCCGAAAAGTGAGGCAGTAGTCCGACTTCGGCCCCAGCCACAACAACGCAATCCCATTCACGACCTTTAGCCGAGTGAAATGTCAAAACTTCCACGCCATCAGGGCCTTGTTGCTCGGCAGGGTTAGTGCGCATCCATGATGCAAATGTTCGACCATCTACCGAACCTGGGTGATCAAGTTTAAGAAAGAGTTGCAATTGTTCAGCAACCCATCGTTGTATTTCGGATGTTGACTCGGTGAACACATCAGTCGCCCAAGTCATCAGGCTGTTTCTGTTGGTGCATTGAGATGCGTCACTGATAGCTGAAGTGAGTTCTGGCGCGGGTCGCGATGTACGAACGGGGATTCCACTTGCGACCAAAGCATCAACGATTGGCTCTACTTGATTGTTGGTGCGAACTAACACCGCAGACATCTTCCACGGGTTGGCACCGCCGCGCGAGGCGTAACTCCATAACATTGTGGCAATTCCAGCGGCTTCTGATTCATTATCGGAGAAACCCTTCGCAATTACCGGCTCTGAATCTGGACGCATCGATTTTGCATTGAGTTTGTGATCCGCATGGGCAGCCACAGTCTTCGCAGCAGCCAATATTTGTGGTGAGCATCGATAGTTGTTTGGCAGATGCAAAACCGTTGTGCCGCGCAATTTGTCGGGTAATTCGTCAAATAGTTTTTTGTCTGATCCGTTCCATCCATAAATTGCTTGCATCGGGTCGCCAACCACAAAAACGTCGGAGCGTTGACCGCGAATGGCATCAAATAATTCGTATTGCAGTGGGTTCATATCTTGGGCTTCGTCGACAAACAGATGTCGATATCGCCATCGCACCGCTTGGGCGTAAGCATTATCAGTTCGCATTGCTTCAATCACGCGAGTAATCAAATCATCTAAATCTAAAACGTTTCGTTGCAGTTTTAGTTGTTCATACTTTTTGTAGATCGTAGCGATCTCATTGTGTGGAGCAGGTGCGTAGCGTCCCAAACGGCTCGCAGTTTGGGCAAATGTTGCAGGTTGAATTAATCGTGCATGTGCCCAATCGATTTCGATAAGTATCTCACGAGCACGCGATGCAAGTGGATGATCACCAATCGCAGCTGCTAAAAGTTGTTGACGGTTATTTATTATTGCTGGCATCGGCTTGTGAAGATCGGAGAGTCGTTGACGTAGAAGCGCGAGAGCAATCGCATGGAATGTACCAACTGTGACAGATTGCAAATTACGCGCCACGCCAAGATGCAGTAGTCGTCGACGCATTTCACTGGCTGCCTCGCGAGTGAAAGTGATCGCTAAAACTCTTTCGGCAGCGGCTGAACCTGTCGCAATTCGGTAGGCGATGCGGTGGGTGAGAACTCGAGTTTTACCTGACCCGGCACCAGCATGGATAACTGTCGCTGTCTCCGGGCAAGTTACCGCAGCGCGCTGATCTGCGTCCATCGCTCTGAGAAGTTCTTCGGCAGCCACATCTCAACGCTAGGCGTTGAGTGGCGAACTTATAAACTCTGCACATGGCATACTCGCGCAAACTTTTAAATCCTGATGAGCAAGTGCATCTTGATCTGCACCCTCATTGGGTGGTGTTTATCAAGCCTGCTTTGCTGTCAATTTTAATTGCGGTAGCCATTTTTAGGGCTCAAGAAATTGCTAACGCTTCATTGAAGATTGGTGTGAATCGTGTTTTACTAGTCGCGCTAGTTGCTTCACTTGGCTCGGTTTGTTTCGTTGGATTGAAGTGGTATTTCACATTTTTCGTCGTGACTTCGCAACGTGTGATTTATCGTGAAGGAGTCTTGGCGCGACGTGGAGTCGAGATCCCGCTTGATCGAGTCAATAATGTAAATTTTGCCCAATCAATTATCGAAAGAATGCTTGGCGCAGGAGATTTATTGATTGAGTCAGCCAGCGAAGACGGTCAGCAACTATTTAGCGATATTCGAAAACCAGAACAAGTGCAAAATATCATTCAGGAAGCAATTCACGTCAGCGGTAACGGTTCATTTGATAATGATTCAATTGTTGAACAGCTTGAGCGTCTCGAGGCGCTACTAAACCGAGGTTCGATAACAATTGACGAATTTGAAGTGCAAAAACGCCGATTATTACAAGAGTAGGACGAACAGAAAATGACACTCGCAAAAATTTCTCCAACTATTGAAATTGAGTACGAAACATTTGGTGACCCGAAAAACCCGGCTCTGATTTTGATGGAGGGCCATGGCGCCCAAATGGTCAAATGGGACACCGAATATTGCAAAATGTTTGCGGCTAAGAATTTATATGTAATTCGTTTTGATAATCGTGATTGCGGGTTATCAACAAAATTTGACGGCATTGAAGTTGATCTTGGCGCTGTTTTGAAAGCTGCATTGCTTGAAGAAACTGTGCCGCCGGTGCCATACACGCTTTCTGATATGGCAGGCGATGTTGTCGGCTTGCTTGACTTTTTAAAGATAGACAGTGCGCATATTTTTGGTGTTTCTCTTGGCGGAATGATCGCTCAAGTTTTAACAATTGAACATCCAACACGAGTTCGCTCACTAATTTCGGTTATGTCTATGTCTGGCGAACCAGAATTTGGCCAGTCAACACCAGAAGCGATCGGAGCATTGTTGTCTGAGAGCCCATCTGATCGCTCGGGTTACATTGAACACTCAATTGTGTATCAGGTTTATCACTCAAAAAAATATCGTAGCGATGAGTTTTCAAAAACGTCGGCAGCGCGCGATTTCGACCGGATGTATTATCCACAAGGCTCTACTCGACAGCTGGCTGCTGTTTACGCGTCAGGTCGGCGTACCGAGCAACTTCGAGCTATCAAAACTCCAACGCTCGTGATTCATGGAAAGG
>WLFB01000088.1 GCA_009703975.1 Actinomycetota bacterium
ACAAATCAATCGTCCGCAAAGCAAGTTTCGGAAAAAAATATAACGACCCACAAAATCTGTTCTGGTAACGGTTGGCAATGAACACAGATAACACTGGGAACACATCGAACTTGAAAACGGCCAAGATCGGTATTGTCACAGTTTCAGATCGTGCTTCGGCGGGCGTTTACGAAGATCGTGGCGGCCCAGCAATTCACGAATACTTCACAAAATATTTATCCAATATTTGGCAACCAATTTCGCGAGTAGTTGCCGACGAAATTGACTTAATCACAGCAACATTGTGCGAACTCGCTGACGTTGAAAAGTGCTGTCTGATTGTGACAACCGGCGGCACGGGCCCAGCAGTTCGCGACATCACACCCGAAGCAACAGAGCAAGTATGTGAAAAAATGATGCCAGGCTTTGGTGAACTCATGCGTGCGACTTCACTGAAGGTTGTACCGACTGCGATACTCTCGCGCCAAACTGCAGGCATTCGAGGCTCTTCGCTGATTATAAATTTGCCAGGCAAGCCATCGTCAATAAGTGAATGTCTTGATGCAGTAATGCCTGCAGTACCCTACTGCATTGACTTGATCGATGGCCCACGGCTTGAACTAGCTAACGGTCTTGTTGCGTTTCGCCCGAAGGGCAAATAATAATTTACTAAAAGTTTTAGTGTGGCTCGCCAGGTCTAAATGGAACCCCAGCCATTGCTGGCGGTCGCAGTCGTTGATTCGCAGTAGCCAAAACAATTAGCGTCACAACATAAGGCAAAGATTGCGTCAGCGATTCTGGAACCGTGTCAATAGTTCGATACGCAATTGCCGAAAGCAGGAAGGCACTCAGTGTTAAAAGAACTTGATTGCGCTTGTGTCTGATTATGGCGTAGATAAGAAAGGCTCCAGACATAGATGCAATCAGCAAGAACAGCGCAGTGATTGAGTCTGATGCGACGAGTTTTATACCTTCGGCATAACCAAACAACATTGCACCGGTCAAAATTCCACTTGGACGCCAGTTTCCAAAAATCATCGTCGCGAGTCCGATGAAACCACGACCAGCAGTTTGACCCTGACGATAATAAGACGAGGCGACGATTGAAAGTGTGCCACCTGCCAAACCTGCAAGCCCACCACTGATCAATAATCCGTAATAGCGAAGACGATTTACTTTTATACCGAGACTTTCCGCGGCAACTGGCGATTCACCTGAAGACCTCAAACGCAAACCAAAACGCGTTCGCCATAAAACCCATGCCGACACCGGCACGACGATTATCGCAATCACCGTTGCCCAAGAAATACTGTGCGTCAAACCACGAGCGATACCGCCGAGGTCTCCAAGAATGAACCATCTCCGAGCCTCAAGCCAACCCAAGAAATCTGGAGACTTCCAACCAGCGATCTCGCCACCTGAAAGTACTGGCAAATTGAATTTTGGCAGTGCTGACTTTTGCGGTGGAGATTGGCTGATTCCTCCACCTTTCTTTCCGACATAAACGAGTTCACTCAGATATCGCACACCGAAGTAGGCAAACAAATTAATTACCACACCAGAAATTACTTGATCGATATTGAAACGAACAGTGGCAACGGCATGTACCAAGCCGCCGAACATGCCGCCCAAAATTGCAAAGAGTAATCCGACCCACGGACCATATTGCCACGCACCCCACGCGCCAAACCATGTTCCGAAAATCATCATGCCTTCGATGCCGATATTCAAAACTCCACAGCGCTCGGCCCAAAGTCCGGCCATACCCGCGAGAAGAATCGGCACTGTCAAACGCAGTGCTGTGCCAATTGTGTCTGACGATGTCAAAGCATCTTGATCGGTCCATAAACGAACAGATGAAACAATCGCCAACGCGACCGAAATCAAACCGAATAATCTAAAATTCTTTGACTGCGTCATGATCTTACATCCATACTTTTCGATGACAAGGCTGCTTGCTCGGCAATTTTTCGGTTATAACGCCTTGACGATGCTTCGTTAACAATCACTACGACGAGCACAATAATCGCTTGAATAACTTTGACGATTGAACTTGGTATTTCAGAAAGCTGAAGAACTGCTGATGTTGAGTCAAGGAACCCGAACAACATTGCTGCAACGACAATTCCAAACGGATGATTCCGACCCAATAGAGCAACTGTGATCCCGGCGAAACCAAACTGTGTCGGAGTCGATGATGGCCCATACGCATAGACATCACCAATCACCGATGGCATTGCAACCAGTCCCGCAACTGCACCTGACAATAAAAGAGCAAATAAAATCATTCGCTTGGCTGGTATGCCCGCCGTGCGCGCCGCGATGGGGTTAAGCCCACTAGCACGAAGCTGAAAGCCAAATCGACTTCGAAATACGACGACCCAATAGAGAAAAGCCACAAACAACGCGACTATAAACATTCCGTTGAGTCGATCGTGAACTAGGTCTGGCATGCGCCCACTCGGTGCAATTTCTGTAGTTTTTACGTTTAGACCACCGTCAGAATCATCACGGAAGAAAGTTTCAAAAATCCACTGAATAAATGACAAAGCAATGTAATTAAGCATGATTGTTGAAATCACTTCGTTAATCCCACGAGTAATTTTCAAAATTGCTGCAATGCTCGCCCATGCCGCACCCGAAACCATCGCCACAATCAATATAAATAACACATGCAACGGTGCTGGCAATGAAACATGAGTGCCCATTTCGGCAGAGATTAGCGCCGCAAATAAATACTGTCCTTCAACGCCAATATTAAATAGATTCATTTTGAAACCAATCGCAACTGCGATGGCGCTAAAAATCAGAGGTGTCGCTCGTTTCAACATTTCAAGAAATTTCTCGCTTGTTAGACCTGTTTCTAAAATCTTTCCATATGCCATCAAAGGGTTCTTGCCAGTAATAAGCAAAAGCACACCACAAATAACTAGAGCGAGAATCACTGCTGCAACAGAACTTCCAAGTGTGTTCAGCGACTTGCGCATTGAGTCAGAATTGCGTTTCGAAGAAAGTTGCTGATTCACTGCGCGCCTGTCATGTATTTTCCGAGAATCTGTGGCGTCGCCTTCTTCGGGTCAAGTTCGGCTGAAATCTTGCCGTCAAACATCACGAGAATTCTGTCGGATAAACCTAAAATTTCTTCGAGATCAGCAGATACGAGCAATACCGACATGCCAGCGTCACGCGAACGCCGAATCTCATCCCAGACTGCCGCTTGTGCACCCACATCTATGCCGCGAGTCGGATGCGCAGCAATCAGTACTTTGGGCGCAGTTGCAAGATTACGGCCGACGACAAGTTTTTGTTGATTGCCACCTGAGAGCACGAACGCTGGAACAAGTTCACTTGGTGTCATCACGCCAAATCGTTCGATGATTTCTCGACACGATTTTTTCGCCGACTCAACGTCGATCATCGGGCCACGAGAAAGCGAATTCTCATGACCCAATAAGGCGTTCTCCCAAAGAGAGGCAGTAAGCATCAAGCCTTCACGATGACGGTCAAAAGGAATATAAGCAAGCCCCTGATCAAGTCGCTCGCGAACATTCAAGTTGCTCGCATCAATACCACCTATTTCTACGGTGCCCTGAGTATCGACTAATCCGAGTAGCGCCTCGCAAAGTTCAAATTGACCGTTCCCATCGACCCCAGCGATGCCGATGATCTCACTTTCAAAAATATCAAAAGATACATTTTGAACGGGATTCTTGCGGTTTTTCGCAACAACAGTTAGGTTGCGCGCTGACAATTGAATTTTCTCGCCGACTTTTGTTGTGCGTTCTCCGTGACTCGGTAGATCAGAACCAACCATTAATTCGGCAAGTCTTAAACGATCAATCGATTTAGGCGAGACGGTCGCAACTGTTGATCCCTGGCGAATCACTGTTATCTGATCAGAAATTGACAACACCTCATCTAGTTTGTGCGAGATAAACAAAATTGTCGTTCCATTTGCAACAAGTTTTCGAAGATTTGTGAATAACTCATCAACTTCTTGCGGTACTAAAACTGCAGTTGGCTCATCTAAAACTAAAATCTCGGCGCCGCGAAATAATACTTTCAATATTTCGACTCGTTGCCGTTGACCAACACCCAAATCAGAAATCGGAAGATCTAAATCAATTTCAACACCAATTGATGTAGCCAATTCGTTTACATGCTTACGTGCATCGCCTAACGAAAGCACTCCATATTTGGTTGGCTCAGAGCCAAGAATAATGTTTTCAAGCACTGTCAAGTTATCGGCGAGCATAAAGTGCTGATGCACCATGCCGATACCAGCAGCCATCGCTTCGCTTGGTGACTTAAATTGAGTTATCACTCCGTTGATGGCAATAGTTCCTGAATCAGGTTGATGAAGGCCATACAAAATCTTCATCAAAGTTGACTTACCAGCCCCGTTTTCGCCGACAATCGCATGAATTGTTGCGCGATCAATTTGCAACGAAATATCGCGATTCGCAATCACCCCAGGAAAACTTTTACTTATATTTGTAAGTTCAACAACTCTGCCAGCATCAGTCGCTGAATTTAGTTTCGGCTTCACACTCCCCGATTGCATTGGGCAAGTCTGACATACCACCATAAATTTTTCAATTTAAGGAGCTCCAATGCGACGAAGATTTGGCACAAAAAAATACGGGGGCCTGAGTCAATGACCCAAGCCCCCGCAGTTATTTAAATTACTAATTATTAATTTTTAATTATGGCTTTGTCGGTACGACAATTTCTCCACTTACGATCTTTGCCTTGAAAGCTTCAAGTTGATCAGCAACATCATCGAGGAATCCACCTGATGTTGCGTATCCAACTCCGTCAGTCTTGAGGTCAAACACCTTGAAACCACCAGTTACGTCGCCTTCTTTAACTGCCTTAGCAGCAAGGAAAACTGAAACGTCAACACGCTTAAGCATTGAGGTCAAGATATGTGCTTGCTGTTCTGGAGTGGCGGTTAGGTACTGATCTGAGTCAACACCAATTGCCCACTTGCCTTCGCCTGCTTCAACTGCAGCTTCAATTGTGCCTGCACCCGAACCACCAGCAGCTGTGTAGACAATGTCTGCACCTTTTTTGTACCAGCTCATTGCGATTTCTTTTGCTTTGTCAGGTGAACCCCATGCAGCATTGTCTCCAGCTGCACCGAGATACTTTGACTCAACTTTGATGTCTGGGTTAACTGCTTTAGCACCAGCGATGTATCCAGCTTCGAACCTCTTGATCAAGTCAATTTCTTGACCACCAATGAAGCCGATTGTTCCGCTTGCGCTCTTCAAAGCTGCAGCAGCACCAACAAGGAAAGAACCCTCTTGCTCAGAGAAGCCGAGAGTCTTTACGTTTGGAAGATCAAGATAACCGTCTACCCAACCGAAAGTTACATTTGGGTTAGCAGCAGCAACTTCTTCAATTGCTCCACCGAATGCGAAGCCAACTGCAATAACTGGATTGTTACCAGCTGCTACAAGTGCTTCGAGGTTTGGCTTACGATCGTCGTCGCTTGTTGCTTCAAGCTCTTGAACTGTGTAGCACAATTCAGTTGCAGCTTGTTCTGCACCGCGAGCGGCCGAGTCGTTAAATGTTCCGTCACCACGACCACCAGTGTCGAATGCGAGACCGAGCTTAAGCTCTGATCCTTCACAAGGGTCAGTTGCTGGTGCTGCAGTCTCTGCAGTTGTCTCTTCAGTTGCTGTATCGCTACTGCCGCCGCATGCACCCGCGATGAGTGCAAACGCTGCAATGGCAAGAACAGCGGATTTAATTCCTTTGCGCTTTGTCATTTATTTCCCCTTTTGCACACATCCCTTTGACGTGTGCGTTTTGTGTAACGAGACTAGCGCATTGGCTTTACTGCGAGAAAATCGCACATTCCCTAGTGGGCCAGGTGGGGATTGAACCCACGACCAAGGGATTATGAGTCCCCTGCTCTGACCACTGAGCTACTGGCCCCACGTATATATGTGTCTCTAAAAATTCTTAGCGCTCACTTACGATCACAGAGCCTAATGGCAAGGTTTCACTGACGGCGCAACATCAATCGCTGGGCTGCGCGCGAAAAAACCGCTTGGCTTCAGATGAAACCCAGTGCGCTCAACAGGCATCACCGGCCAATCTTCGGC
>WLFB01000089.1 GCA_009703975.1 Actinomycetota bacterium
AATTCCATGGCAAGTCGCTCGTGACAAAAAGGGTTACGCCGAAGATCGTCGACCAAACGCGAATATGGATCCGTACATCGTCACACAGCTGATACTTGAAACAGTTTGTGGAAACCCAAAGATAATTAAAACTAAAAAAACTGCGCCACGAAAGGTTGCGAAAAAGAAGTCAAAGAAGAAGTAATAGTTCTGCCGTCGTTGCACGAGTGAATCTCGCTTCAACGACGGCAGACTGTATATATGTGTTCGAGCAGAAACGAGTGCTGAAATGATCGAGCAGCAACGCGACTACGTCTTGCGAACTGTTGAAGAGCGTGGCATTCGACTTGTGCGCCTGTGGTTCACCGATGTTCTCGGTAATTTAAAAAGTTTCGCGATCAGCCCTGCTGAAATGGAGAACGCGCTCAACGACGGGATGATCTTTGACGGCTCGGCAATTGACGGCTTCAGTCGAATACAAGAAAGTGATGTGCTTGCGCTTCCAGATGCCAACACATTTGAAGTTTTGCCTTGGGTTGATCCAAAAGGAGCAGAAGCACGAGTCTTTTGTGATGTTGCCAAATTAGATGGCACACCATTTGACGGGGATCCACGCCAAG
Organism: Actinomycetota bacterium; assembly: GCA_009703975.1. GTDB lineage: Bacteria > Actinomycetota > Acidimicrobiia > Acidimicrobiales > Ilumatobacteraceae > BACL27. The sequence continues at coordinate 600 of WLFB01000089.1, forward strand.
TTTTACGTCGTAACTTAAACACTGCCCGCGAACTTGGGTATCAGTTCTATGTCGCTCCTGATATCGAATATTTCTATTTTGATCCTCCAACAGTTGACTCACGACCTGTGCCACTTGATGAAGGTGGATTTTTTGATTTAACAAGCACGGACATCACAAGTTCGTTACGCAAAGAAACGATTCGAACTCTTGAAACAATGAGTATTCCAGTTGAATACAGTTTTCATGAAGATGCGCCGAGCCAACACGAAATAGATTTACGCCATACCGACGCGTTGACGATGGCCGACAGTGTGATGACATTTCGCTTGGTCGTCAAAGAGATCGCTGCGTTACATAATGTGCATGCCACATTCATGCCCAAACCTCTCGAGAAGGTACAAGGCTCAGGAATGCACCTGCATTTAAGTTTGTTCAAAGACGAACAAAATGCTTTTCATGACGCCGATGACCCATACAACTTGTCAGAAACTGCAAAACAATTTATGGCAGGTTTATTGCGTCACGCAGCAGAAATAACCGCGATCACAAATCAGACCGTGAATAGTTACAAGCGCCTAGTGCCTGGTTTTGAAGCACCGGTTCACATCTCGTGGGCACGAAATAATCGCAGTGGATTAATTCGAGTACCGATTCAAAAACGAAATAGCGAACAATCAACTCGAATTGAATATCGATCACCAGACCCGGCCTGCAACCCGTATCTCGCATTTTCGGTGATTCTTGCGGCCGGCTTGCGTGGCATCAAAGAAGGCTACGAACTTCCACAAGAGGCAGACGCAAATCTTTTTGAAATTGGTGACGACATGCTTGAAAAATTAGGCATTGGACAATTGCCGCAGTCAATGTCCGATGCATTGCGGGTAATGGAGAAATCAGAACTTGTTGCCGAAGCTCTCGGTGAACATATCTTCGAATGGTTCTTAAGAAACAAACGTGCAGAGTGGCGCGGCTATAAAACCCATATCAGCCAGTACGAGCTAAATCGTTACTTGCGTTCGCTCTGAGAAGAAAATGACTAACGACGAAACTCAGCTTCTTGCAGTCTTTCCCGATCCTGCGCCGATAGATGTTGCGAGAACTTTAGATCTCTCTGGTTATTCGTGGAAGGCAGTAAAAAATAGCGACGCACTCAGCCAACTTCAACCCGCTAACGGTTGGGCTGGGGCCGTTGTCGACTGCAGCCAAGATCCCGAATTTGGTTGGGCCTTGTGCCGATCACTTCGCCGTTGCGATGTGCCAGTTAATCGAATAATTGTTCTTGTTACCGGTGCACAACTTGCAGATTTAGAAATGCGCGACGACCTATTTGATGATTTTTGTTTGGCGCCAATTCATCCAAGAGAATTTGATTCGCGTTTGCGACATTTGTTTTATGCAGAATTATCTGTATCTCGTGAATCTCTAATTGAATACGGCGGATTGGTGCTGAACACAGAAACCTATCAAGCATCGTTTGGTGGCAATCCGTTGGATCTCACATACATGGAGTACGAATTACTTAAGTTTCTTTCGCAGAACCCGGGCAAAGTATTTAGTCGCGAAATTTTGCTGTCTCGTGTCTGGGGCTACGAGTACTACGGTGGTGCGCGCACGGTAGATGTGCACATTCGTCGCTTGCGCGCAAAACTTGGCGAAGAACATGCCAACTTGATTGAAACAGTTCGCAGTGTCGGCTACCGCTTTGGCCAATCTAAGTGGAGCTAAAAAATACTGTTAAATAATGCCAAAATTCCGAAAATGATAAAGAATATGCTCGCCATTCGTTGAACAAGTTGCAATTTAACGTTTCGCTGCAACCAAGAACCCGCCACAACTGCAATCGCCGAAACCGTGCACAAAGCAGATGCGGCACCGATGGCTACACCAAGTGAATCACCGGTTCGAACAGCAAAACCAACAGTGGCGAGTTGAGTCAAATCTGCAAATTCTGCAACCAATATTGTTGTCGCAGACAGATAGACAACTTTGAGAAATGTTCGAGGCGTCGGTTCAACTGAATCGCTCTCGTGGTGCTCAGCAGACGAGCGAAACATAAATATGCCTGATCCTAAAAACACAAGACCTACGACAGCATGTATCGGTCTCTCAGGTAATTTTGAAAGTGCCGAGCCAAAAAAAACCGCCACTGCGACATGAGTGCAATATCCGATACTCACACCAATCCAGACCGCCAACGGACGACGCATGCGGGTTGAAAGCATCAAGGTTGCAAACATTGTTTTATCCGGTAATTCGGCTAAAAAAATAGCAATAAACACAATCAATGAATTACGCAACATTTACGACCACTACTTAGATGCTATTACCCAACATGCCTTGAACTTAATTAAGTCGATGTGCAATTAACTATTTTCAAAGCGAGACTGTCAGTAATGGCGGCAACCAAAGATTCAGGTGTGCAAGTTGATTTAAGCCTCACCGGAATGTCATGCAATGCGTGCGCCGCCTCAATTGAAAAAGGGCTGAACAAACTTGACGGTGTGACAGCAGCAGTCAACTTTGCGACCGAATCGGCACGAATCAACTTTGCATCAGGCGCAACAACACCAAGTGCGTTAATTGACACAGTTGCATCGCTTGGCTACGGCGCTCGCCTTTTGGCTGACACTACGCCTGAGATGCTTGATGCCGAAACAAATCAACGCGTCACGATGTTGCTGACTCGATTAACAGTTTCGGTTGTGCTCGCAATACCCGTTGTGTTGTTGTCGATGGTTGCAAATCTTGAGTTTAGAAATTGGCAATGGTTTGCGCTTGCACTAAGTACCCCGGTTGTGACTTGGGGGGCTTGGCCATTTCATCGCGCGGCATTGATGAACTTAAGACATCGCGCTACGACAATGGATACTTTAATTTCGATCGGCATTGTCGCTGCAACCTCTTGGTCAGTTTGGGCAATCATTTGGGGCGATGCACTTGAAATAACCTACCGCGGTTCTGCACAAACAATGAACATGGGTTTAAAGAAAATGGCGGGTGACAGTTCACATATTTATTTAGAAGTTGCAGTCGCTGTGACTGTGTTTTTATTAGCAGGCAGATACTTCGAGGCTCGCGCCAAACGACGTGCCGGAGATGCCTTGCGATCATTGCTCGCACTTGGCGCCCGCCATGCCACGATAATTAAAAATGGCGAAGAGCAAACTATTGATGCAGCTCTTGTTCGTGTTGGTGATGTAATTGTCGTCCGACCAGGAGAGATAATTCCGACAGACGGCGTTGTTGAACAAGGCGCTTCTGCTCTTGATGATTCAATGTTGACTGGCGAAAGTGTGCCGGTCGATGTCAAGCCTGGCAGTGTCGTCACGGGCACAACTATAAATCTCACTGGTCGACTGATTATGCGAGCAACTCGAGTCGGTGCCGAAACTACCTTCGCGCAAATAACTCGCCTGGTTAGAGATGCACAAACAACAAAAGCGCCAGTCCAGAGACTTGCTGATCGAGTCAGTGGTATTTTCGTGCCGACCGTAATCGGATTATCAATCGCCACATTTATTGGATGGTTTTTCGTAGGTTCGTCTACTTCCGATGCATTTACCGCTGCGGTGGCAGTGTTGATTATTGCATGCCCCTGCGCACTTGGCTTGGCAACGCCAACTGCATTAATGGTTGGTAGTGGTCGAGCCGCACAAATGGGAATCGTCATTAAAGGTGTCGATGTACTGCAAAGCACACGTCGCATAGACACTGTTGTATTTGATAAGACAGGAACGATCACGACCGGAGTTATGCAACTCGTTGACATCATCTGTACGCAAAGTTCGACACGTAGTGAAGTTCTTTTATATGCCGGTGCGCTTGAGCATGCCAGCGAACATCCGGTGGCTCGCGCAATTGCAAGTGCTGCTCGAACTGAACTTGGTCAATTGCCTGACGTGACTGATTTTGAATCGTCGCCAGGCATGGGCACATCAGGAGTTGTCGACGGTCACAAAGTAATGGTCGGGCGCGAGTCGTTGTTTGATAAAACTCTTGTGATTATTCCGAGAGATCTTCGTGAAGCACTCGCGAAGGCTCGTAGTGCTGGTAACACTGCAGTGCTAGTTGTCGTTGATGGTGGCGTTAAAGCAGTTTGCGTTGTTGCTGATCAACCAAAAGTAAGCAGCGCAGATGCAATTGCTGAACTTCGCAAACTCGGGTTGCGCCCCGTGCTGCTCACGGGAGATAATCAGGCAACTGCGATTGCGATCGCCCAACAAGTCGGAATCGATACCGATGAGCAGCATGTAATCGCTGGGGTTTTGCCCGACGAAAAAGTTCGCGTCGTATCCGACTTGCAACAGCGAGGTTACGCAGTTGCAATGGTTGGCGATGGAGTAAACGATGCTGCTGCGTTGGCCCAAGCAGACGTAGGTATCGCCATGGGAACTGGCACAGATGTTGCGATGCATGCCAGCGACCTAACAATCGTCAGTGGTGATCTGCGGTTGGTTGCTGATGCAATTTTGCTTTCGCGTGCAACTTTACGCACGATTACGGCAAATGTTTTTTGGGCATTCGCTTATAACACTGCTGCAATACCGCTGGCCGCACTTGGCTACCTAAATCCAATGTGGGCTGGCCTTGCAATGGCATTCTCAAGTATTTTCGTTGTAACTAATAGTTTGCGGTTGCGCACAACGAAACTCACACAGCACACCGCGTTCGTACACGCAACTCGCTAACCGCTTTAGCCCGCCATGCTCGCGCCGTTCGCTCTGCTACGCCGTAACGCGCTGCAATCGTTGCCGCGTTATCACCAGCTGCCACTGCTCGTAAAATTTCAATGTGCTTTGGGTCTATGCCTTGGTCTAACGCAACAGCAATAAGTTTGTCCAAACTCACTTCTTCTTCGAACTGCTCTTCAGGTGCAACTAGAAATTCTGACAAAATGAATGGGTCCATCGGGATAACTTTGTAGCGCTTTGAACGATTGCCATGCACAAAAGCAAAATATTCGCTATCGCGCACCAGATTCGCCGCAACTTTAATTGGTCGACGATGCCAAGGATATTTACGAATCACTCCCCACGCGCTCGGAAGAACATCAGCAATTGCCGTGTCGATTCCACCTTCGACTATCCGACCTCGCCGTCGCGCAATCGCCAGCAATGGTGGCAAAATTCGCTGCAACACAATGCGAGCCGCAAGTTCATCGCTGGTCGCTTGTTTCACAAGCAACCATAAGTACTGATCGCCCTGCGAATCATCGCGCGCAGTATTGAAGCCTGCACGTACTAAAACTTCATCTAGATGATTCACCTTGCCGCCCGGCAAAGACCACGAATTAACGATTTCAAGTTCTCGGTTTCGGTCACTGATTAGTTGCCATTCCCTAATTAGTCGAGATACCGGGCTTGCCGACCTTTGGACAACACCAGGGCTCCACTCCAATAATGGTTGACTAGTTACGTTGTCTGAATTGATTGTCGTGAGTTGTGTCATGCACAACATCGTGCGAATTA
>WLFB01000009.1 GCA_009703975.1 Actinomycetota bacterium
ACACTGGCTTCAAACCGGCGAGACCTTCTGCAGTCGTACCAGCACGAGGTCCATCATCCTTTGAGATAACAGTGCCGTTCGGCAACGTCAGTGGCGAAATTTCACGATCAAAGAAACCGTTTTCTTGGTTAGCAACTGCACGTTGCTGACTACGTGCACCGAATGCATCCATTTCAAGGCGTGTCACACCTTCAAGTTCGCGAACATTTTCTGCGGTTTGTCCCATTGCGATATACATGTCGGCAAGACCTGCTGCAGCCGACCATACGCCTTGACCACCGGCGGCGCGTGCTTTGGTGCGCGCACCTGATGGCTTGAAAATTGCGTTAGGCGCGATGTCACTTGCACCCGATGCATATCGGCTTACAGTTTCGACACCAGCAGCAATAAAGCAATCGCCTTCGCCGGCTTTGATTGCGTGAGCGGCCATACGAATTGTCTGCAAACTTGACGAGCAGTAACGATTGACAGTCACACCAGGAACATTGTCAAGTCCGGCCAGCACAGCAACAACGCGAGCGATATTGAAACCTGCCTCGCCCGCTGGTTGGCCACAACCCATCATTAAATCTTCAACATCATCAGCTTTAAGCTGAGGGACTTTTGCCATTAGAGCGCGAATAATTTGCGCTGACATATCGTCAGGTCGAAGTTCGGTCAATGTGCCTTTGTTGGCGCGTCCGATTGGGCTTCGTGCTGTTGCAACTATTAATGCTTCGGTCATGGCTTTTGCTCCCTTGAAATTATGCGATCCAAAACCCTAGCGGTTTAAACACTTAATCACGAACCCGAAAGCCGAATACGAATAACTCGGGTGGGGAAAGAGAGCTGTGCGAGTTCTAGAGTCTTTGAATGCAATTATTTGATGTAGAGCTTAACCAAATAGACCTTTCGGCCAGGGAGTTTTGGAGCGCCCCGCGTGATTACCGTGAATCGGCTTTTGCAAAACTACGCAACGAAGAACCGATTCGGTTTTTCGAAGAGATGGAGTTCAGTTTTGTACCAAAAGGCCCCGGCTATTTTGCACTTACTCGCCACGACGACATCTGGCACGCCAGTCGAAATCCCCAAATATTTTGCAGTGGTAAGGGCTCAAATATCGCCGACCTTTCGCCAGAGCTAAACGAGTTTTTCGGGTCGATGATCGGCATGGATGACCCGAAGCATTTTCGCTTGCGATCTATTGTCTCTAAGGGCTTTACGCCACGCGAGATTGCGCGCATCGAAGAATATGTAAAAGTCAAGGCGCGAACAATTATTGATCGTGTGCTTGAGGAGTTTGAAGGTCAAGAATTTGATTTTGTTGATGCAATAGCTGGCAAATTTCCGCTGCAAATAATTTGCGAAATGATGGGCATCCCAGAATCTGACGAACGGCAGATATTCAATTGGACGAACACGATTCTTGGTGCTGGTGACCCAGACTTCACTGGCACTCTTGAAGGATTGATTGAAGCCGGTATCGGCATGTTCACCTATGCCCAGGCACTTGGCGAAGCTCGACTTGCCAACCCAACAGATGATTTGACGAGTGTGATGATGCATGCAGTGGTTGATGGCGAGCGGCTTTCGTCGCAAGAGTTTGGGAGTTTTTTCATTCTGTTGGTAGTCGCCGGAAATGAAACAACCCGAAATGCAATCACTCATGGGATGGTCGCTCTAACCGAAAATCCTGATCAGAAAGCAAAATGGTTTGGCGACTTCGAGACACACACAAAAACAGCTGTTGAAGAAATTGTTCGTTGGGCAACACCAGTTATGCACTTTCGTCGAACAGCAACTCAAGACACTGAAATTAATGGGTTTCCAATTAAGCAAAATCAAAAAGTCGTGCTTTTCTATAACTCTGGTAACCGTGATGAACGAATTTTTGCTGATCCTTTCAAATTTGATGTAACTCGCACCGCACAACCATCACAAATTGGTTTTGGCGCCGGCGGGCCTCATTTTTGTTTAGGTGCGAACTTGGCGCGCCGTGAAATCGCTGTAATGTTCGATGAAATTCGGCGCCGCGCACCAAACTTGCAGATAACGGGAGAGCCTGCCTACTTGCAGAGCAATTTCATTAATGGCATCAAACGCGTTAACTGCAGAACTAACTAGCTAGTTAACAAATTAGTTCTGCTCGTGCAAAGCAACTTGAGTATGAGAAAGCGTTAACGGGCCGTGATTTATCTGTGGCAACACATATCTTGAGAACAGGTCGCACTCTTTGAGATGCGGATAGCCCGACAAAATAAAGCTTGACACTCCGGCATCAGCGAGTTCATTCAGTTTTGCTGTGACCTGATCTGGATCACCGACAATTGCGATTCCGGCACCACTTCGCGCGCGACCGACACCTGTCCAAAGATTCTGCTCGATGTAGCCCTCGTCATCAGATCCAGTCCGTAATTCGGTTTGGCGATTTACACCGGTAGAAGTTGCGTCGAGCGAGCGAGCTCGTATCGCATCGCCCACCACTGGGTCAAGACGCGACAACAAGCGTCTAGCAGCCTCACGAGCCTCGCGCTCAGTCTCGCGCACAATCACATGACTACGCCAGCCAAACTTCAATGATCGATCGAATTGCTGTGCGCGCAATTTAAGATCAACGATCACGCTCGATACTTTGGCGGTTGTATCGGGCCACATCAGATAGACATCGGCGCTGGCTGCAGCACAATCACGAGCTGCCTCTGAGAGTCCACCAAAATAGATTGGCGGGCAACCCAAATTCTGTTTGACGATGCGTGGTGGCTCAACACTTAGTTGTAGAAACTCACCATCAAGATTTATCGCACGACCCTCCAATAATTCACCAAGTGCATACAAATACTCGGTGGTGCGGCGATACCTGGCCTCACTATTTAACTGCTCGCCCGGCATCTCGGATGAAATTGCATTTATTACCAGTCGTGAATTTGAAATCTGCTGAAGCGTTGCCACTTGGCGAGCAAGTTGCGGTACAACAAGTTCGCCAAGTCTTAACGCAAGTAGTAAACGAATCTGTTTTGTTTGCGTGGCGATACCTGCGGCAAAGGTTGTGGCATCAATACCAAGGCTGTAGCCCGAGGGCAACAGCACATTGTCAAAGCCATTAATTTCAGCACGACGCACGATCTCGCTGCAGTGCGCCCAAGAAGATTGCAGGTCTTCATCGGGTACGCCCAAAAACTCATAATCGTCGTCACATAAGGCCGCAAACCATGCAACCTCAACAAGTGGGCGGTTATTGCTCACGAGCTAAATCTAATCAGGAGATTATTAAATCGCCCGGTCAGACAATATGTTTATGAGCAGCCGCTTGAAGAACCGCAGTCGCCGCATACATAACATGCCCCTGCACGCTGCATGTTTGCTGAACCACATGTCGAGCAGATCATGCCAGTCGCTGCCGGTTTTTTTGCAGCATGTGATGGTGGTGCAGAAAATGCACCAGAATCAATTTGTGCAACTAAGTCGTTGGCAGACGGAATTGTTTTTGGATCAGCAAAAACGTCGGTACCTTGAGTGTTGACAGTGATTGATTCTTCAACTCCTGGCAATGTTGGTTGCATTCGCTCTTCGCGAGTGAATACTCCTAATTCGGCACGCTCATCCGCGGTTAGATATTCAACTGCGAGTCGACGGAATAGATAATCAACAATTGACGAGGCCATACGAATATCTGGATCGTCAGTCATGCCTGCTGGTTCGAATCGAGTGTTAACGAATGCTTCAATGAGCGCTCGCATTGGAACACCATATTGCAAACCATATGAAATGCTCTTTGCGAAAGCATCCATCAGGCCAGCTAAAGTCGAACCTTGCTTAGAAACCGTCAAGAACACTTCGCCTGGTCGCCCATCTGCGTATTCGCCGATTGTCGCGAAACCTTTGCAGTCAGCTACACGAAACTCAAATGTTCGACCGCGACGAGATCGTGGCAATTTCTGACGAACAGGCTGATGCACGACACGCTCAACTATCCGTTCAATAATTTGCGTTGCCGAGTTCGTTGCATCGCCGCCATCGTTTGAACCTTTTTCGCTGTCTTTTTTGGCAGTCGAAAGTGGTTGACCAACCTTGCAATTGTCACGATAAACGGCAACAGCCTTAATGCCTAACTCCCAAGACAACATATGCAGTGCCTCAATGTCTTCAATTGAAGCATCTTCGGGCATATTTACAGTCTTTGAAATTGCGCCTGACAAAAACGGCTGAGTCGCGCCCATCATTCGCACATGACCTTCATAGTGAATTGTGTTGTCACCCATTGAGCAAGCAAACACTGGCAAGTGCTCGGCTTTCAAGTCGGGAGATCCAACAATTGTTTTTTGTTCATCGATGTAGGCGACGATTCTCTCAACAACCGGGCCTTCATAACCAAGTTGCTTTAGCGCACGTGGCACCGTCTGGTTGACGATAGTCATGTTGCCGCCACCAACAAGTTTTTTGAACTTAACTAATCCGAGGTCTGGTTCAATACCCGTTGTGTCGCAGTCCATCATTAAGCCGATCGTGCCGGTTGGTGCCAGAACACTGGCTTGACTATTGCGCACACCAAACTCTTCACCATCGCGAACTGCCGCATCCCACGATGCGGTTGCTGCATCTACAAGGTCTTGTTGCACCACATCAATGTTGTCGATTTCTTTATTGGCGTCACGATGCATTCGCAAAACATTGTTCATGTAGCGCTCGTTGGCTGAGTATCCAGCGAACGGACCCATGCGGCTTGCTGTGCGCGCACTAGTTGCATACGCGTGTCCGGTCATCAACGAGGTTAGAGCTGCTGCCCAAGCACGACCGCCAGTTGAGTCGTATGGCATTCCGAGCGCCATCAATAACGCACCGAGGTTTGCATAACCCAAACCAAGTTGACGGAATAAGCGACTGTTCTCTGCAATTTTCTCAGTTGGATAATCTGCATTGCCGACAAGAATCTCTTGTGCGGTGAACATAACTTCAATCGTGTGACTGTAAGCCTCAACATCGAAATGGTCGTTGTCATCGAGATATTTCAGCAAGTTGATTGATGCCAAATTGCACGCCGAGTTGTCAATGTGCATATATTCGCTGCACGGGTTTGAACCATTTATGCGACCAGCGGCATGTGCTGTGTGCCATTTATTGATTGTTGTATCAAATTGCAAACCAGGATCTGCGCACTCCCATGATGCAGTCGCCATTTGTCGCCACAAGTCGCGTGCACGAATCGAGCGCACAACTCGCCTGTCTTTAACTGCGAGCAAGTTCCAGTCGGCATCATCTCTGACTGCCTGCATGAACTCATCTGTTACGCGAACTGAGTTGTTTGCGTTTTGATATTGAACCGAAAAAGAATCTTTTCCGTCGAGGTCCATATCAAACCCTGCATCACGAAGTGCACGAGCCTTCTTTTCTTCATGTGACTTACACCAAATAAATTCTTCGATGTCTGGATGATCAACATTAAGAATGACCATCTTTGCGGCACGACGAGTTTTGCCGCCCGACTTGATAGTACCGGCTGAAGAGTCGGCGCCACGCATAAAACTGACTGGCCCTGATGCTGTACCTCCACCTTTTAGATGTTCTGCACTACTGCGAATATTCGACAGATTGATACCCGAACCCGAACCACCCTTAAAAATCGTTCCTTCTTCTTTGTACCAATTCAAGATTGCGTCCATCGTGTCGTCAACAGCCAAAATGAAACACGCACTTGCTTGTTGTGGAACACCTTCAACACCGATATTGAACCACACTGGTGAATTAAACGCCGCGCGTTGCGTTACCAAAATAAATTTCAGTTCATCGCGGAAAGAATCTGACTCAAGTTGATCAGCGAAATAACCACACTCGGTGCCCCATTTTGTGATGGTGTCAGCAACACGATCGATGACCTGGCGCATTGAGTTCTCTCGTTCTGCGGTACCAGGTGTGCCTCTGAAGTATTTTTGCGAAACAATGTTGGTTGAATTTAACGACCACGAAGTTGGAAACTCGACACCAAGCTGCTCAAACGCAACTGTGCCGTCTTTCCAGTTTTTGATTTGAGCATCTCTACGCTCCCAAGAAACTTGATCGTAAGGATGCGTGCCTGGTGTTGTGAAGTGACGACGGATACCGATTGACAACCGTTCTGGAGCAAGTGACATTTTGTACTAAACCTTTCAATATGTAATTTCGATTAAATTTGGTGGCTGACTTTTACAATTAATAAAACAGTTTTCAAATCACTTGCAAATCTTGATGGGGCTAGCCCTACAGAACTAGCGACTCTTAGAGAGACCACTAGATGTAGTGCCAAATAATCCACCATTGCAGACTCACCCACAACTTGTAGATAAGATTACAGCACTGTTATTTGGCTTTGTCAATCATTTGCGGGCCTTAAATTTGCACCTTTTTGACGAATGACTCCGACTTGCACCAATTTGTTCTGAATCATAGGGAGACAGTCCTGTGGATTGGAAGTGGATAGACGTGTTAATTAGCGACATCTTCTGGGGATTACCTGTGCGTAACCTACTGCTTATGAAATTTATGTAACTTTCAGCCTGAATTCCTATAAAACAGTCACAGAAACCGGGATTCCGTTAAGCACGCTTGTTCCTGACAAGGGGTCGAGTCGTTGCTCGTCTGTCAAAATATTTGAATTCACGCCAGCACGACTTGATGCAACTTTTGTATTCGTGCCAGGCATTGAGTGTCCCCAACCATGCGGCAAACTCACGACTCCCTCGCGTATTAGTTCGGTAATTTCAACTGGAGCATCAACACTTCCGACACGACTAGCAATGCGAACAGCAGAGCCTTGCGCGACACCAAGTCGTGATGCATCATTCGGATGAATTTGCAACGTGCAGCGATCTTTGCCTTTGACTAGCACTTCAACGTTATGTAACCACGAATTATGTGATCGCAAATCTCGGCGACCAACAAGAGTTAATTGGGCTTCATCAATCTTCTCTTGAGAAAAAACTTCAAGACGTTTCAAATCGTCTATTAATTGCTGCGTCGCCAGTTCAATTTTTCCGGATTGCGTGCGCAAAACATTCGGCAAGCGCGGTTCAAGTGCACCGAAGTCAATGCCATGTGGCGCAGCGATCAACTTGTCGAGCGTCAGCCCATCTGGAACTGCGCCAAATCCGTCACCGAATGGACCGGTACGCAATAAGAAGTCGAGTATTCGATCTGGCCCACGACGACCAGCAATTGAAAGTTCACTGATTAGTTCTTGGCAATCGCGACCAAAAATATTTGATGAAGAATCTTTCGTTGAATTCTCAACTAATTTCAAAATAGTGCGATCATCGATCGTTGACGGCAATGTTTCAACGCCAAGGCCGGAAACTATCGCCGACATCTTTGCCAGAATCTCCCATTCATCAGGTTCGTCTGGCGATCGTGCCAAAACTGTTTTGCTGTAGTTAGCAACATTGCGCACCGCAAATGTCAAAAGCGCAAGGTCATAGTGACTACGTTGCAAAGCTGACGGGACCGGCAAAATCACATCTGCGAATCTTGAAGTTTCGTTCAGATAAACATCAATACTTACCATGAACTCAAGTTCGGCAAAAGATTTGGCAAGCCGTTCGCCGTTAGGCGTAGACAAAATTGGATTGCCACCAACAATCACCATCGCTCGTATTTGGCCATCTCCTGGGGTTGAGATTTCTTCTGCCATCGCCGAGGCCGGATACTCGCCGAGTACTTCTGGATGTTTACCGACACGCGAATGGCCGCGTCCAGTACGAAAACCCTTGCCCGAGCCCCCTGCGCCACGGGTGTTTGCGCTACCTGCGACTGGCAATGGAAACATTGCTCCACCGACGCGATCAAGGTTGCCCGTAAAAATATTCACAACATCAACAAGCCATGAAGCTGTTGTGCCGAACGCGGTAGTCGTTGTACCGATTCGACCGTAGACAGCCGACGAACTTGCATCGCGCAACTCACGAGCAATTCGACGAATAGTTTGCGCGTCAATACCAGTCGTCGCAGCGACAAATTCTGGCGTAAACGGTTGCAAAGCCCGCACAACTTCTTCAACACCGTTAAGAAAAGAGCCGAGTCGTTGATACATAATTTCAAGGCCGTCGGCCGCCAGCGTGTTGGCGATTGCCGCCAAAAATAAAGCGTCAGTACCTGGGCGAATTGCGACCCACTCGTCTGCGTGTTGCGCTGTTTTGCTTTTGCGCGGATCAACGACGACTACTTTTCCGGATCTTGCTTGCAGCGCTTCAAGTCGACCCGGAAAGTCAGGTGCAGTGCACAAACTTCCGTTTGAGTCATAAGGGTTTGCACCGAGTATCAACAAATACTGTGTGCGGTCTAAATCAGGCACCGCCACCGTGCTTGGTGAGCCAAATAAGTAACCTGAGGAAACCTGTTTTGGAACCTGGTCAACTGTTGACGCGCTATAAATTTGACGCGATCCAATCGATTTCAGCAACAAACCGTTAAATGTCAATAATGACAAGCTGTGTGCGCCTGGATTGCCTAAATATGTGCCGATCGATTCGCGGCCGTGACTTGCGATCACGCCATTTAAACCGGCGTCAACTGCAGCCCATGCTTCATCCCATGTTGCTTCAGCATGCACCCCGTTGCGCTTAATCATTGGACGACGCAGACGGTCGGCGTCGTAATGCAATTGCTTAAGCGTGCTGCCTTTTGGACATATAAAACCCTTCGAGAACACATCTTGCATATCGCCACGAATATGCGTGACCTCGTGATCAACAACCGTCACAGCTAGACCACATCCCGCTTCACAAAGTGGGCAGGTTCTAAACACAATTTGCTCGTCAGAAGTTTTATTCAATGAAACCGTTTCTTTTTCGGAGATGTTCATACTTTAAAGCATGCCACAGCCAAAAGTTGACGGTCGACGGCAGACAGCCAACCGGGTAATCAGAATTTGAATTTCTGGTGGCTTAGGCTATTTGCCGTGCATCAGTTGCTGCCTAGTTTCAATAGTGCAGTTAATCTTCGCGAAGCCTATGGAGTGGCTCGCCAACGTCATGAATCTGGGCGACCAACTATTGGTCTTTGCATGGTGATGAGCATTGATGGCTCAACAGTCGTCGAAGGACGATCAACTTTACTTTCAAACCCAACTGACAGAGATGTGATCATCGCCCTGCGCGCAGCCGCCGACACGATTGTGGTTGGTGCCGGCACAATTCGCGAACAGATGTATACCCCACCGGGCAAACTCGGCCTGCGTGTTGGGGTCGTAACGCGAACCGCAAATCTTGACTTTGAATCACCACTATTTAGAAGCGGCTCAGGGTTTCTGATCATGCCCCAAGACGCAAAAAAACCAGACTGCGATTTTGAAATTGAGATCATTCGCGCAGGTCAAGGCGACGTTGATCTACAAAATGCGATGTCACAACTGCCTGGAAACTTCATTCAACTTGAAGGTGGACCGATGCTCAACGCCTCGATGTTTGCTGCCAACCTCGTTGACGAAATTAATTTGACGATCAGCCCAATGGTTACGGGTGCTGATAGCCCTCGACTGTCTAATGGTGCGCCGGCATTACACCGCGACTACGAAGTTGCTCATGTTCTCGAGCATGATGGATTTTTGTTTATTCGCTACTTACGAAAAACTAGCTAGATTCTTTTTCAAGCAACGCAAGTTCGCGCTTAAAGTCAGCGGCGGCGTCAAAGTTTTTGTAGACACTGGCAAATCTCATATAGGTAACTTCGTCAATGCTGCGCAATTGATTTAGCACGGCGTGCCCAACTTGATTGCTCGTCACATCATTGCCCGTCAATCGCATGTCGTCTTCGACTCGCTCAGCAATTTCAATCAGTACTGAATCTTCTACGGGACGACCCTTTGCTGCCGACTGCAAACCACTGATAATTTTCGCTCGGTCAAAAAGTTGTTTTTCGCCAGTGCGTTTGACTACATAGAGTGGCACCTCTTCGAGGCGCTCGTAAGTTGTGAAACGATAGCCACACTTCAAACACGAGCGGCGGCGGCGAATTGAACTGCCTTCTTCTGATACACGCGAATCAATAACCTTGGTGTCTTCACAACTGCAACTGACGCATTTCACCTGACCAACATTACTCACCTGCGCAAAACCAAACTTACGGTAAAAGAATTTTTTGACCTGGGGTAACTGTGCCGCCGTTGATGATCACAAGTTGATCAACAAGCAAAGTTATGTTTCCATATGGGTCAACCCGTTGAGCAATTGTCCAAAATGTGTCACCAGTTAGGGCAACAATATGTTTTTGAGAAACCAGACTGGCTACCTCGCCTTGCTCTGCGGCCGCCGATGTGTCGGGCAAAATGAAACTTAAAGCCAGAGCGAACGTCAAGAAAGCCAACACAACCACTACTCGACGGCGAAGATAGGTGCGGGAAGTCACGCGCTTTGCTGAGTAATGACTTCGACTATTTGCGAACTGATGGTTGATTGCTATAGACACTTTGCCTCTTTCGTTGTAATGACTTCTTGGATGTGTAATCAGGGGTTACTTCTCGGAACTTGTTGTTAAAACGCTTGTTATCAACCATAGCGAACGGGTGTTCGTAGTTAGAGGATATATACGAACAGATGTTCTACGAACAGGTGTTTGACTTTGTGGACGAACAGGCGTACGCTCTACGGATGACTTCAAATACTGAGCCAAGACCTATTACATCGGCCTTATCGCAAGCCAAAACCAGCACCCTGACCGAGCGCCAGCGTGGCATTCTCGACTTCATCGTCACCAATATGCGCGAACGCGGCTATCCACCATCCGTTCGTGAAATTGGCGAAGCAGTGGGCCTGAGTTCGTCTGCCACTGTGCATAACCACTTGGCTGCACTTCAAAAACTTGGATACTTGCGTCGCGACCCGACTAAGCCTCGGGCAATTGAAGTTCGATACGAAGCCTCGAGTGGCGTTGCAATGGAGCACCGCCCTACAAAACATGTACCTCTCGTAGGCGATGTCGCTGCGGGCGTGAATGTTCTGGCCCAAGAAAATGTCGAAGAGCTAGTGCCTCTGCCAATGGATTTCACCGGTGATGGCGAGTTGTTTATGTTGCGCGTTCGCGGAGATTCGATGATCGAAGCCGGAATCTTGAACGGCGACTTTGTTGTCTGCAACTCACAAGCAACAGCCAATAACGGCGACATCGTGATCGCTGGTATTCCAGGTGACGAAGCAACAATCAAGACATTTACTCGCAGTGGTAATCGCGTTACGTTAACGCCGTCTAATTCGTCAATGCAACCGATGATTTTCGAAAATGGCGAAGTAACGATCTACGGAAAGCTAGTAACTGTCTTACGACGCTTGTAACAAAACTGTTGCTGGGTTATTCTGCCCTAGTGCAAAAGATTGACCCAGACAAGTTAAAACTGTTTTCATTCTTACTATTTACCAAACTCGAAGGTGCTGTGACTTCAGCGATGGTGCATCTGGGTGATCACCTCGGTATCTACCGTGCGATGGCTACTGCAACTACGCCATTGACAACGGCACAACTTGCACACGCAACGCAATTGAACGAGCGATGGATTCGCGAATGGGCTTACAACCAAGCCGCGGCAAAAATCATCTCGACGATCAATAGCCCATCTGAGTCGCCAGCAATTGACGATGACACATTCTTTTTATCTCCAGAGCAAACTGCTGTACTGGCATTAGATAATCACCCGGCATTCGGAATGGGAATGTTTCACGGTCTTCCACAAACCATGGATTCACTAAATCGTTTGCCTGAAAGTTTTCGTACAGGAATCGGTCACAACTATGACAGCAAAGGCGAACAAGGTGCGGTCTCAATTGAGCGCAATTTTGAACCATGGTCAAATGCAAATTTGATCTCGGCAGTTCTGCCAAAACTTGATGGGATAACTGAAGCTCTTAGCGCCGGTGCGAAAGTTGCTGATGTCGGCTGCGGCGCAGGTGGCGCAGTACTACTGATGGGTACAGAGTTTCCCAACAGTGAGTTCATTGGCTATGACATCAGCAAGTATGCCCTTGCTCGCGCAGCTGAAAAACTAAAAGCGTCAAAACTTACGAATGCAACGTTCGCTGATCCAAGTGATCAACCAATGGCTACAAATAACAGCGTCAATTTCATCACCACATTTGACTGCATTCATGACATGACACACCCCCAACAGATGATGCAATCAATTCGTCAAGCGATAACCGACGATGGCACTTGGCTACTCGTTGACATTAAGGCTCACGATTCTTTTACGATGAACGCGACCAAAAACCCGATGGCGGCTTTGCTCTACGGGGTAAGTGTTATGTCTTGTATGTCATCTTCAATGTCGCAGCCCGGCGGCGCGGGACTCGGAACTCTTGGGCTATCAGCCAACACCGCCGAACAAATGGCCAAATCGGCAGGCTTCTCAAGATTTCGCAAACTAGATGTTGAGCACGCCGTGAATGCGTTTTACGAAATTCGCCCGTAACGCTCGTTTCAAAATATGAGACCGAGAACTACGGTTCAACGATCGCAAAGCCCGTCATAAATTTGTCAAGATTGCCGAAAATAGTCAGCAATGCACCAGCATCGCCATC
>WLFB01000090.1 GCA_009703975.1 Actinomycetota bacterium
GAGCCACCCATAGCGCCAGACATTGCCGAGACCACTGCAAACGGCAGACCCAGTCTGTCAAAAGTCCTCAAATAAGCGCTGCGGTGCGCATCGTAACTGCGTTGCAAACCTTCGTCGTCAATGTCGAAACTGTAAGAATCTTTCATCAAAAATTCGCGTCCGCGCAACAGACCAGCACGTGGTCGTGCTTCGTCACGAAATTTAGTTTGAATTTGATAAAGCCAAAGCGGCAAATCTTTGTAACTGCTATAGAGATCTTTAACTAATAGTGTGAACATTTCTTCGTGGGTTGGTCCGAGTAAAAAATCAATACCACGTCTGTCCTGTAAGCGAAACAAGTTCGGGCCATAGTCTGTCCACCGACCAGTAATCTCATACGGTTCGCGGGGCAGCATCGCAGGAAAGTGCACTTCTTGGGCACCGATTGCATCCATTTCTTCGCGGACGATCGTTTCGACTCGGTTCAGGGTTCGCAGACCAAGAGGCAACCATGTATAACCGCCTGGGGCGGCACGCCGGATGTATCCAGCCCGCACCAGAAGCCGATGGCTCGGTACCTCGGCGTCAACTGGGTCATCGCGTAAAGTCCTTAAAAACATTGTTGACATCCGCAAAATCACGAGCCCTCACTTGGCGGCGCGAGCAATAGCGCCATCTGAAACTTTAGTTCCGCGGGACTATACTTAAGGCGACCTAAAAGTTCAATGAACCGAAGGCGTGGGTTTAGGCCCACGCCTTTTGTTTTCTATCGGGTGCCTTTTTGAAGTATCAAAGAGGCGATTTGATAGCGATTTGATAGTGATTTGCTAGTGATTTAATAGTTATTTAACCGTGTTATTGCGAGAAAGGAGAGATTTCTAATGGTGTCGAGTGCAGGTGAAAGTGCGGTAATCACGCGTATCAGCGAACTTGTCACACCGATTGTTAGTGATCTCAGCCTTGATCTCTATGACCTCGAATTTGTAAGTGGTGTTGTGCGTGTAGTTGTTGATACAAAGCCTGGCATGCTTGGCGAAAATGGTCAACCTGCTGGCGTTGATCTTGAGAAAATTGGGCTTCTCACTCGTCTGATATCAAAAGAATTTGACCACTCTGAGCCGGTGCCTGGTCGTTACACCCTTGAAGTAACAAGCCCTGGTCTTGAGCGCAATTTGCGATTGCCGCGTCATTACATTCGCGAGGTCAACAAAGTAATCAATGTGCGCTTGACTGCGCCTCTCGAAACTGGTGGCGAGCGACGCGTTCAAGGTGTTTTGGTGAGTGCTGACGATCGTGAGATCACCTTGCGCAATTCAAGCGATGTAGAAATCAAAATCAACTACGCGACGATTGATCGCGCACGAACGGTTTTCGAGTGGAAGACAACTTCAAAAGAAGAAGCTCGTCATTCAAAGAAAAAATTCGCAACTACAACGGAGGCCAAAGCATCATGAGCAACATGGACATGTCAGAAGCGCTGCGCATGCTCGCAGCAGATCGCGGAATCACACTTGACGCATTATTACAAGTTCTTGTTGAGGCACTAGCCACGGCATACAAAAAGCGTCCTGGTGCTGCAGACGAAGTGATTGTCGGAGTAAACCCAGACAACATGGATATCACTTTTACTGCCTACGACGTAAATGATGACGGCGAATGGATTAACGAACGAGATGACACTCCAAAGAAAGACGAGCTCGGTCGAATTGCCGCGGTGACTTTCCGTCAGGTGATGAGTCAACGAATTCGAGAAGTAGAGCGCGAGCGCAAGTTCGAAGAGTACGCGAACCGCGAAGGCGACATTGTTTCAGGAACCGTGCAAAAGACAGATACTCGTTACACGTTGCTCGATCTTGGTCGAGTCGAAGCGTTGTTGCCACAAGCAGAGCAAGTGCTCGGCGAGACACGCGAGCCAAACGCTCGTCTCAAGGCTTACATCGTCGAAGTACGTCGCACGCCGAAGGGTCCGCAGATCGTTGTTAGCCGTACTCACCCAGGTTTGATTATGCGACTTTTTGAAATGGAAGTACCTGAGATTGCTGATCGAATTGTTGAGATTAAATCATGTGCTCGTGAACCGGGTCAACGCACGAAAATTGCAGTGTGGTCAAACGATAAAGCAATCGACCCAGTCGGTGCTTGTGTCGGTGCACGCGGCGGGCGAGTGCGAATGGTTGTCAACGAATTGCGTGGCGAAAAGGTAGACATCATCCCATTCAGCGAAGATAAACGTGATTTCATTGCCAAAGCAATGTCGCCAGCAAAAGTGACTGAAGTTCGCTTAAGCGCAGATGAAACTCAAGCTGATGTAATCGTGCCCGATTTTCAATTGTCACTAGCGATTGGCAAGATGGGTGTCAACGCAACACTTGCTGCACGTCTGACTGGTGTGCGAATTGACATTAAGAGTGAATCTGAGGTTGCAGCCGAAGGCAATGGCGTGGTGCGACGTGCAGTAGAAACCACGACCGAGTCTGTATATGCAGAAGGCGAATGGAAAACAAACATAGACACGGGAGCAATGGAGTGGCACGCTGCTGACGGATCGATTCTGAGTCAAGAACAAGTAGCTGCACAATCTGGTGCATCAACTGAAGAATCGAAAGGCTAGACACTTTGGCAAAGGCTAAACGCGTTCACGAGATCGCTAAAGAACTCGGAATGACTAACGCTGAGATTATTGATCTCAGCGGAAAACTCGGCATCGGTGTCAAGGGCCCATCGTCAACGATTATTGACGCGCAAGCTGATCGTATACGTAGTCGTGCTGAACGTGAAGGTTTGATTCGCGAATCGCAACCCGAAGAAGTTTCGACCAAACCAGTTAGAAAAGCTGCTGCAAAAAAAGTTGACGGCACGACAGTTAAGAAGGCTGTTGCTAAGAAAACTGCTGGCACTGGTGTTGCTGCAAAAAAAGCCGCTGCGAAAAAAGAGTCAGCAACTGAACCGCAAGTTGAATCGACAGAAGTTGCAGTCGAGACGCCGGCTACACCGCGCGAAACTGAAGTCGTTGCAAGTCGCGTAGTTTCTTCTGCTCAACCAAATCAGACGAGCCCAACTGCTCGTTCAGCCACACAGCCTGTTCGTCAAATACAACCGCTGCAACCAGAACCAGTTCGTCAGCCGGTAGTAACGCCGCAACCAGCTACACAAATAACGCCGCAACAGCCAGCAACTCAGCAACCGGCACAGGCGCCAGCCGCGAGTACTGCGCCGACGACTACACAGCCGACACAGCCGACACAGCCAAATCGTGTTGGTGGTGCAACCGTTCCTGGTCGTCCAACTTTGCCTGGTTCAACTCGTCCGATTCCTCCACCACCTGGTTCTTCGCGTCCGATTCCGCCACCGCCAATTGCGCGTCGACCTGAAGGTGGCGTAACTCGTCCGCCGTTCAATCGTTCGGCACCGCGTAGTACGGCGCCTTCGACAAATGCTCGAACTGGTCGAATCCCTGCTTCACAACTTGGTCGTGGTCCTGCTGGTTCAGGTGGTCGTACAACTCCAGATCGTTCTGCACCTGGTCGTGGTCCTGCTGGTGCTGGTGGTCGTCCGGGTGCACCAACTGGTGGACGCGGTACTGCACTTGGTCGAAGTAGTCCATCTGGTCCTGGTGGTCGGCCAGCACCTGGTCGTGGTCCTGGTGGGCAACGTAGAAGTCCGCGCAAAAAAACTAGAGGCCAACGTCGTCAAGAATTTGAAGAGCAGCTTCCGCAAACACCGACTAGTTATACAGCAAGCGCGAGCCCAGTACCTGAGGGGATAATTGTTATTGAGCGTGGCGGTTCGTCGCAGGAGTTCGCGCCGAAATTAAATCGCACGCCGGCTGATGTCGTGCGATTCTTGCTTGAGCACGGCGAAATGGTTACCGCGACGATGACACTTGTCGATGAACAAATGGAACTCTTCGCACTTGAGTGCGGCGCAGAGATTTTGCTTGTAGACCCAGGTCAACAAGAAGAACTCGAATTGCAAGCAATGTTCGATGACACAGACGACGACGATCCTGAGACACAAGTGACTCGTCCGCCGATTATCACGATCATGGGCCACGTTGACCACGGTAAAACCACTCTGCTTGACAAAATTCGCAAGGCCAATGTTGTGGCTGGCGAAGCTGGTGGAATTACGCAACACATTGGTGCATACCAAGTTGAAAAAGATGGCAAGTTAATTACTTTTATTGACACACCAGGCCACGCCGCGTTTACAAAAATGCGTGCTCGTGGTGCAGGCGTAACTGACATTGTTGTGTTGGTTGTCGCTGCCGACGACGGAGTGATGCCACAAACGATTGAAGCGATAAATCATGCTCGTGTTGCTGGTGTCCCGATCGTTGTTGCGCTAAATAAAATCGACAAAGATAACGCCGATGTACAACGAGTTCTCGCGGGTCTCGCCGAGCAACAGCTAACGCCAGAAGCATGGGGTGGCGACACGATCGTTGTTGAGATGTCAGCACAAAGTGGTTTGGGTATTGATGATTTACTTGACCAGTTGAATGCAGTTGCTGAACTTGAAGAGTTGACTGCAAATCCAACAGGTCGTGCCAAGGGCGTAGTGCTTGAGGCTCAACTAGATATTGGTCGTGGTCCGGTGGCGACGATCATGGTTGACAAAGGCATGCTTAAGGTTGGTGACCCGATTGTTGCGGGTGCCGCATGGGGTAAAGTTCGCGCAATTATCAACGACCGTGGCGAGCAAATTAAACAAGCAGGTCCTTCGACACCAGTACAGGTACTTGGGTTGTCAGCAGTGCCTGGTGCCGGTGAAGAATTTAGATCTGCCCCTGATGAGCGCACTGCGCGAACA
Source organism: Actinomycetota bacterium (assembly GCA_009703975.1). Classification (GTDB taxonomy): domain Bacteria; phylum Actinomycetota; class Acidimicrobiia; order Acidimicrobiales; family Ilumatobacteraceae; genus BACL27. Next base: position 4,792 of record WLFB01000090.1, read on the forward strand.
GTGGCGGGTGCACGCGAGCAGCGATATCGCACGATGAACCAACGCGGTGATGCCCGAGTTCAGCGCGGAGTGAAACTTGAAGATATCTTTACTCAAATTCAAGCCGGCGAAGTTGCGACGCTAAACGTGATTGTCAAAGCAGATGTGCACGGTTCACTTGAAGCAGTAACCGAGAGTTTGCGCAAACTTGAGCGCGACGACGTTCGTGCAGCATTCGTGCATCGTGGCGTCGGAACGATCACTGAAAATGATATTTCGTTGGCTGCAGCCACAAATGCAACTTTGATTGGCTTTAATGTGCGCCCAGATCGCAAGATTCGCGAACTTGCCGAAAAAGAAAACGTCGAGATTCGAACATACGAAATCATTTACAAGCTTCTCGAAGATGTTGAGAAAGCAATGAAAGGCATGCTCGCCCCAGAATTCATCGAAGTTGTTACAGGTGAAGCCGAAGTACGCGAGGTTTTCAAAGCACCAAAAGTTGGAGCTGTTGCGGGTTGCTCGGTTACTTCGGGTGTCATTACTCGTGGTTCGAAAGTTCGTTTCTTGCGCGAAGGAACGATCATTTGGAAGGGCAATATCAATACTTTGCGCCGATTCAAAGACGATGTGCGTGAAGTTCGTGAGGGTTTCGAATGTGGTTTGAGTTTGACAGATTTCCAAGACCTCAAGCCAGGCGATGTTATTGAAACCTATGAACTCAAGGAAGTCGAGCGAGCCTAAGTTTGCTTGAAGCGTCTAATCTGTATTTATGACAGATTTAGAATTTTTCTTTGATCCTGGTTGTCCATGGGCTTGGGTTACTTCACGGTGGGTGACAGAGGTATGTGAAATCCGAAAGTACGAAGTTTCGTGGAAGTTTATTTCATTGTCGATGATCAATTCCGATCGTGGATATGGACCCAACGACGACTACCACAAAACTATTCACAATTTTGGCTTGGCGGCGTTGCGAGTTGCGAGTGCTGCTCGTGCGGCTGAAGGCAACGAGGGTGTTAGAAAGTTTTATTCGGCATTTGGCAATTCATTTCATAATCAGAAGAAGCGCGAAGGGTTTGATAACAATAAACACAAATTGCTTACGGAGATTTTGCAAAGTGGTTCGTTGCCAACAGTTTGGGCCGACTCATTTGAAGACGAGACGCATACACCCGTTATCCGATATGAGACAGACTTAGCACTCTCGCGTACGGGCAAAGATGTAGGGACTCC
>WLFB01000091.1 GCA_009703975.1 Actinomycetota bacterium
CCGACGAATCACATCACATTGATAAATTTGCATTTCAACCGCCATTCGTATGTGGTGCAACAAACCTTGGTGAGGCATTGCGTCGCATAAGTGAAGGCGCTGCGTTGATTCGTTCAAAAGGCGAAGCAGGCACTGGCAACATTGTCGAAGCAGTGCGACACTTGCGATCAATCATTGGTGACATCCGAAAAATTACTCAGGCCGACTCTGCTGAGTTGTTTGAGTGGGCGAAACGACTTCAAGCACCGTTGCCGCTAGTCCAAGAAATTGCTGAAACTGGCTGGTTGCAAGTGCCATTGTTTTGCGCCGGCGGAATCGCCACACCAAGTGACGCAGCCTTAGCAATGCAACTCGGAGCCGAGGCCGTTTTCGTTGGTTCAGGAATATTTAAGAGTGATGATCCGGCTCCGCGAGCCAGGTCAATAGTCGAAGCAACGACTCACTTTAGAGATGCCGCAATAATTGCGAAAGTCAGTCGCAACTTGGGCGCACCCATGACCGGAATCGGAATGGACAACATACAAGAGCGTTTTGCGGAGCGTGGTTGGTGAGTGACTCGAGGCCTCCTGGTGGTTGGCGTCTCTCATAAGAAGTCTGCAATAAAAATTGGTGTTCTAGCGCTGCAAGGTGCGTTCGAGAGACATCAAAAGGTTTTTCTTGAGTTATCTGTTGAGGCTATTCAAGTTCGTACGCCCGCAGATCTCGCAAAGGTTGATGCTCTTGTAATGCCAGGCGGCGAATCGACGACGATGTCGCAGTTGCTCGAGTCATCTGAACTGTTTGGGCCGATTAGTCTTCGCATTAAGCAGGGCCTGCCCGTGTTTGGAACATGTGCGGGGATGATTTTGTTATCTAAGAAAATTCTTGATGGCCGCGATGATCAGTTATCTTTCGATGCAATTGATATCGATGTTCAGCGCAATGCATACGGACGTCAAATTGACAGTTTCGAAGCTGAGATTGAAATTGACTCGTTTGATAGTCCGTTTAATGCAGTGTTTATTCGTGCGCCTCGTATCGTCTCGCTTGGGCCAGAAGTGCATGCGTTGGCATATTGTGGAGACGATGTCGTGTTGGCGAAACAAGAGAACATATTGGTCGCCTCATTTCATCCTGAGTTAGCAAATGATGTGCGGTTACATGAGTTATTTCTGAAAGGGGTTTAGCAATGTCTGGTCACTCTAAATGGGCAACGATTAAACACAAGAAAGCGGCAATCGACAAGGTTCGCGGAAAGACGTTTGCAAAATTGTCGCGACTACTCGAAGTTGCCGCGCGTGACGGTGGCGGAGATGTCGCAGTCAATGCAGCATTGCGAACCGTTGTGTCGAAGGCAAAAGCCGCACAGATGACCAACGATGCGATTGAACGTGCCATCAAACGTGGCATGGGCGAAACCGATGGAAAGGTTTACGAATCAGTGACCTACGAGGCTTACGCTCCAGGGGGAGTAGCAATGTTGATTGACATTCTCACTGACAATCGAAATCGAACGGCTGCCGATGTGCGAATTATTTTTTCGAAACAGGGCGGCTCAATGGCTGCACCTGGGGCAGTTGGTTGGCAATTTTCTCGCAAAGGTGTGATCTTGGTTGCCAAGACCGTCAGTGAAGACGATTTGATGTTGGTTGGTCTTGATCACGGATTGGAAGACATCACTTCTGATGAAGAGATGTGGCATGTAACTTGCGACCCGAGTCAAGTTTGGGATTTAAAGAACTCGCTTGAAGCAGCGAAGATGACCGTGAATTCTGCAACTACAACAATGCTTTCGGCGAACACAGTTGAAGTAACAAACCCGGATGAAGCAAAAGCAATTCTAAAAATTATGCATGAACTTGACGACAATGATGATGTGCAAGATGTTTACGCGAATTTTGATATTTCAGAAAAACTAATGGAGGAAGTTGGATGAGTTCTAATAAAACATCTATTGAAGTCGGTAGTCAGGCTCCGGATTTTTCGTTGCCTGGCACAGGCGACAAGAATTATTCGCTCTCGCAATTTCGTGGAGTGACTGTTGTGCTGGTGTTCTATCCGGGTGATTCAACTTTGGTATGTACAAAGCAATTGTGCTCTTACAACAATGACCTTGCTCAGTTTGAGAAAGTAGGTGCACAAGTTTTGGCAATTTCTCACCAGAACATGGACAGTCACGACAAATTCGCCGATGAACACCACTTTGGTTTTCCGTTGTTATCTGATCCAGACAAAAAAGTTTTAAGCGAATACGGTGTGGTTGGGTTCGCTGGTCTACCGAGGCGCAGTGTTTTCGTTATTGACCCAAACGGAGTGGTCAAGTATGTTCATCGCGCGCTTGCCGGGGTCACGTACAGACCTGTCAAAGAACTTATTGAAGCAATCGCCAATGCACAGGCGGGCATCTAGTAACATAGAACATATGTTCGCCCGGTCAGCTGACAGCGTAAATCTGGCAGGTGAGTCCAAGACTTCAGTTGTTCTCGGAATAGACCCCGGTTTAACTCGCTGTGGTTATGCAGTTTTAGAGGTTCAAGGGGCCACTCAAATAACGATGCGTGCGCTTGGTGTTTTGCGAACGAGTCCAGATCAAGCGCTGCCTCAAAGGCTCGCAGAAATCAGTTTAGAAATCGAAGAACTACTAGATGAGTTTCATCCGTCTGTCGTAGCAGTCGAGCACATTTTTTTTCAATCAAACGTGCGTACGGCAATGAGCGTTGGACAAGTTAGTGGTCTAGCGCTGAGTGCCGCCGCTCGTCGAGGTTTGCAAGTCGAGCAATACACGCCAAATCAAGTGAAGCTTGCAATCACTGGTTGGGGAGGCGCTGATAAAGCGCAAGTTCAAAAGATGGTTAAACAGCGTCTTGGTTTGAATACGATTCCGAAACCTGCTGATGCCGCTGATGCCGCAGCAATAGCACTGTGCCACATTGCTTCAAATAGTTTGGCGATAAAAATACATGAGGCTAAGGTGCGGTCTGCATGATTGGTTCATTGCGTGGAACAATTCTTGAACGCACCACTGATTCGACGGTGTTGATTGAAACCAACGGCGTAGGTTATTTGGTACATGTGACACCACGAACATTGGGTGAGCTTGAGCCAACTTCCGATGCATTTATCTATGTGCATCACTATGTTCGTGAAGATGCTCAAACTCTTTATGGTTTTCTAGATCGTGATGAGCGTCGGTGCTTCGAAATTTTACTTGCTACGCATGGTGTCGGTCCAAATATGGCGATGACAATTTTGGCAACACACTCGCCAAGAGCACTCGTCGACATCGTTGCCAGTTCAGATATTCCTGCTTTGACATTGGTTTCTGGCGTGGGCAAAAAAACAGCAGAGCGATTGCTGATTGAGTTGAAGAGTCGTCTGCACCTCAATATTTTAGAATCCAGCAACACATTGAACGGTTCGTCAAGCATTGGTGATGTTCGCGATGCACTATCGGGGCTCGGTTACTCAAGCGAAGAGATCCGCGATGTGCTTCGAGAGATGTCTGCAACAAATGATTCTGAAGCAATGTTGCGTGAAGCACTAAATATGTTGGGGGCACGTCGTGCGTGAAGAATTCACAGATCCGGCTTTGACTACAGATCCTGCCGATCACGACGATATTGGCCTTAGACCTAAATCTTTAAGCGATTTTGTTGGGCAACGAGAACTTAAAGAACATCTCGGGATTGTTCTTGAGGCCGCACGTAAACGAGAACAGTCTGCCGATCATATTTTGCTGGCAGGCCCACCTGGCTTGGGTAAAACAACTATGGCTGGCATTGTCGCGAGTGAAATGTCAGCGAAGATTCACATTACGTCGGGTCCAGCACTTGAGCGTGCTGGTGACCTCGCGGCGATACTTACGAAACTAGATGTCAATGATGTTTTGTTCATCGACGAGATTCACCGACTATCACGACAAGTTGAAGAGATTCTTTATCCGGCAATGGAAGATTTTCAAATCGACATTGTTGTAGGCAAAGGTGCATCGGCATCGTCAATTCGACTGACCTTGCCGAGGTTCACACTTATTGGCGCGACGACGCGCACGGGCATGATCACTGGTCCACTTCGTGATCGCTTTGGTCTCGTCGCGCGACTTGATTTTTATGAAGTTGACGAACTCGATCTAATTGTGCAGCGCACGGCGAAAATATTGAGAGTGCCGATTGATGCAGATGGTGCGCACGAAATTGCTCGGCGATCTCGCGGCACTCCGCGTATTGCCAATCGTTTGTTGAGACGTGTTCGCGATCACGCTGAAGTGCGCGGCGATGGGCAGGTGACTGAAGTCAGCGCGCGTCAAGCGCTCGAGGTTTTCGGTGTAGACGACTTGGGTTTAGACAAGGTTGACCGAGCCATCTTGTCGGCATTGTGTCGACAATTTGGTGGTGGACCAGTTGGGTTATCAACTTTGGCGATTTCTGTTAGTGAGCAAACTGAAACTATCGAAGATGTCTACGAGCCGTTTTTGATTCAACAAGGGTTGCTCGTACGTACCCCGCGCGGTCGTGTAGCGATGCCTTTGGCATGGCGCCATATAGGCGAAACACCGCCAGCATCAGCGCCAGAATTTTTCTAAAATATAAATGTTGTGCGTTTAGAAGATTTTGACTATCAATTGCCCCCTGAGCTGATCGCTCAGACACCAATTGAACCGCGTGATTCGGCGCGTCTATTAATAGACCAAGGTGATCGCGAGCCAAGTCATAAACATGTAAGTGACTTTCTTGAATTTTGTGGCGAAGGTGATGTTCTTGTTGTAAACGACACGAAGGTGATTCCGGCAAGACTTCGGCTGTTGCGTCAATCGGGTGGTGCTGCTGAAGTTTTGTTACTTGAGCGTCGTGATGCAAACCAACAAATTTGGGAGGCCTTAATTCGACCGGCCAAGCGATTGAAGCTTGGCGAAATTTTGTATGCAGGTGATGGCTCTGCGATAGTGCGCATCGGTGAACGTACCGCAAGTGGCGACACTTTTTCTGTGAGTTTGTTGCTGGGTGGTGAGTCGGTTGAAGATTTGCTTAGCAAATATGGCGAGATGCCTTTGCCGCCATATATAACGACGAAGCTGTCACAAGCTGGGCGTTATCAAACTATTTATGCAAACCGTCCAGCATCAGCAGCGGCGCCTACAGCCGGATTGCATTTCACTGAAACTTTGTTAGAAGCTTTGCGCAATAAAGGCGTCAAAATATTGACTGTTGATCTGACTGTCGGATTAGACACTTTTGCGCCAGTAACCCATAGTGATCCACGCGATCATCCAATGCACACCGAAAGTTATCGCGTTGGCGCTGAAATTCTTGAGCAATGTCACTTGGCGAAACGTGTTATCGCAGTTGGTACGACTACCACACGAGCACTTGAGTCGGCAGCAACTACTGGTGTTCTAACTGGCAGAACAAATATGTTCATTTCTCAGGGTTACGAATTCAAAATCGTTGATTTACTGCTGACTAATTTTCACATGCCTCGCACAACTTTGTTGATGCTTGTTGACGCGTTTATTGGCCCACGTTGGAGGTCGCTATACGAAGTTGCAATTCAAGAAAAATATCGAATGCTGTCATTTGGTGATGCGATGTTGCTAGACCGTTCGCTATAACTAGCTGGCGCTATCTACTAACTGCGTTTACTAGACAGCTAGATACCGTGAGGCACAATGTTCGCCGTTGAATTCAAAGAAACTGCCCGTCATGGTGATGCTCGCACAGGTGTGGCTTCGACTCATCGCGGCGATTACGAGACTCCATGTTTCATGCCTGTTGGTACGCGGGGCGCAATTCGACATTTGAGTGCCCAAGATTATGAAGAACTCGGGGCACGAATAGTGCTTGGCAATACATATCACTTGATGTTGCGACCAGGTGCACAAGTTGTTTCTGATCTCGGTGGGCTTGGCCAGTTCGCCGGATGGAAGGGATTAACACTCACAGACTCGGGTGGGTTTCAAGTATTTTCGCTCAACCCAGATGTCGATGA
>WLFB01000092.1 GCA_009703975.1 Actinomycetota bacterium
ATGAGTGTTCGTGCCATAATTCCTCCCGTGGATTTAGATGTGCTTAATTTCTAAGACTGTTACTAACGCTCAACAAGTTCGTCGTATGCATCTGGGCGACGGTCGCGATAAAACGCCCAGCGGTCGCGCACGGTTTTAATTTTGTCCATATCAAGATCGCGAACAATTAGTTCAGGTTTGTGTGGATCACCTTGATTGCCGACGAACTTGCCTTCAGGATCAACGAAATAACTCTGACCGTAAAAATCGTCATCGCCGAGTGGTTCAATGCCGACTCTGTTGATCGCGCCTACGTAATACATGTTGGCGACAGCGGCTGCTGGTTGCTCAATTTTCCAGATGTATTCGCTGAGTCCGCGACTTGTTGCTGATGGATTGAAAACAATTTCTGCACCGTTCAAACCAAGAGCGCGCCAACCTTCGGGAAAGTGTCGGTCGTAGCAAATGTAAATGCCGACTTTGCCAACCGCTGTGTCAAACACTGGATACCCACCTGTGCCAGGTGTGAAGTAGTACTTCTCCCAGAAGCCTTTGACCTGAGGAATATGTTGCTTGCGATATTTGCCGAGATACTTTCCGTCGGCGTCAATAATTGCCGCAGTGTTGTAGTACAAGCCCGCTTGAACAATTTCGTACATCGGCAAAACCATAACCATGCCGAGTTCTTTGGCAAGTGCCTGAAATCGTTTTGTTGTTGGACCATCTGGAATCGGTTCCGTATACGAGTAATACTCTGGCTCTTGAACTTGGCAAAAGTATGGGCCATAAAATAATTCTTGAAAGCACATTACTTGTGCGCCCTGTTTGGCAGCTTCACGAGCTTGCGCCTCGTGTTTATCGATCATCGTGCCTTTGTCACCCGTCCAATCGGTTTGCAATAACGCTGCTCGAACTGTGCGACCCATGATCTATCCCCTTATCTTTTGACTTAATTGCTTTCTAAACTATCAGCGAGCACGCCCTCAACATAAGTTCGAATTTTTGTGTTGCCATAGTCGTAGACCATTAACTGATCACGAATCCACCCACTGTCGCGCTCCCACTGTTCATCAGAAACCGTGTCTAAATATGTGAAAATACGGTTGTGCTCTTGCGGGTCATCACTGCGCGACCAAAACAAACCGGACGTGCCCAAGTTACTGGTCGCGTCAAAGTCGCGCCCGTCAAAGATTTTTGCCATAGGTAGTACGAACCCAATCGGCACACCGGTCACGAGAGTTTCGTATCCAAGTGTGCTGTGACCCGAAAGAATCCATCTATTCATTATTAAATGTTGGTACGACTCACCACTCACTCTAAAAAACCCAATTCGAAATTTGGCTTTCTGAAAGATTTCATTAAAAAATTGAGTTTCGAGTTCTTGCTCAATTTTTGATCCGCCATTACCGATGATTAGAAGTTCATAACTTGTTTTGGCTAAAAACGCATCTAGCGACTGATAAATGTTTCGCTGAGTTTCATGAAGTTCGGTCTCCTTTGATCGAAAAGTTGAAACTAAAGCGACATCAGATAATTTTCTTCTGTCAAACTCTATTTTATTTTTTTTCAATCGAAAATCGCGATTGTTGAGTGAGACGTTTCCTGAAAATGAAAAATCTACAGTGACAAGATGTTGCATTATTTGAGCTGCAGAAATACCAAAAACGAAATACTTATCAGCCGCATTTCTAAACTGCCCAGTATTATTAAACGGCACGCGCACCGCAGAATCCGCATGCTTAGTTCGCATACCATTCTGTACTACGGCGACTTGGTAAGTTGCGTTCGTGCGGCGCTTGAGTTGCCACATAGTTGCGTTGTTGTCGGTTCGAGAAAGAATTAGTTTTGGCTTAACAAAGTCGATATACGCTTCGATATACGCGAGAGCTCCAAGGCGTATTTTTGGCACAGCACGTAACAGCGCAAACATATTGATACTTTCACCACGAATGTCCAACACGTGCGGTTTGTGATGCGCGAACATCTCGTCTAACGGGCTGGCCGTGCCTCGATCAATGATCAATAAAGCTGCACGCGGCGGTTTTCGCCACACCCGCTTTGTTCTCCGAAAATACTTGAGAGCGCGTTTCAAAAATTGCAGAAACGACTTCATATTAAATTACGAATAGTACGGGTTGGCACCAGTCGAATGATCAGTGATGTCTCGCACCCGAGTTATCGCCGGCACCTGCTCAACAAGCATGGTCTGAACGCCTTCAAGCATTGTCTGGCGTGACATCGAACAACCGTGGCAACCACCACCCATTGTGAAATACGCGGTTCCTTCTTTGTCGTGGCCAGAAAAAGTCACAAACCCACCGTGTGCAGACAGCGCCGGGTTGACTTCGCTGAACACAATTGCTTCAATCTGCGCGGAGATCTCATCATCCGAAACAAGTCCATCAACATGCGCCTTGATCGGCTTGTTCGGATTGCGAATCAATAAACCTTTGGCGTCATCGTGGTCTAATTCTGCACCACGAAGTAAATCTAAATCTTTAGCACCAATAATTATTTTCAAACCATCAATTGTGCGCACCTCGTCAGTGAACGCTGCTTTAACAAACTCATCAAAAACTAAGTCATAACGAAAATCTTCACCAGGTCCTGAGAGAATTTCAAGACGCAAACCAAGTCTCTCGCGTTCAGTTTCGGCATCACGCAACTCAATTAAGCGTGCATGCGCAATCGGAGTAATCGTAATTAACGTGTCTTTAAGCGTGTCTTTTGTGGCCGACGCATCGCTGGCGAGAGGGCTTGATTGACTCATGTGGCTCAAGGCTACCCGTGGGTAATGATTGGTAGTTGTTATAGTGAGGTTCAATACGCACGGGGAGTCCACTGGTTCGGTGGGCTGAGAGGGTGGCCGCCGTCACCGACCCGCACACCTGATCTGGGTAATGCCAGCGGAGGAAGCGATCATGGTCAACACATCTCTAATTTTTGCCGGGGGTCTCGCGCCTGGCGAATCAACTCTGAATGCAGTTAGCAAAATTGAACAAGTTGAATTAGTGATCGCTGCCGACTCAGGATTACACATCGCACAAAAACTTGGGCTTCATGTTGATGCGATTATCGGCGACATGGACTCAGTGGATGTAAATGCGCTTGACGAAGCTAAGTCGCGCGGTACAAAAATTATCCAACACGACCGTGATAAGAATTTTACCGACTTACATTCGGCACTTTTATACGCCGCTGAATGTGGAACTAAAAAAATTGTGGTGGTGACTGCGGGTGGTGGACGCCTTGACCACCAGCTCGGTGTAATTGCTGCGATGTTTGATCCACTACTTCGAAATACACAAGTTGAAGCAATTTGGGATAACTCAGAAATATTTGCTCTACAAGGACCAGCCAGTTGTGAATTCTCGGCAGAAGTTGCAGACATCGTTGGTTTACAGGCTTTTAGCACCTCCGCTATAGGTATCAGCACAACTGGATTGCGCTGGCAACTACACAATCAGCAACTCGCAAACCACGAAACCCGAGGTGTAAGTAACGAGGCGACAGAAAAGAGAATCTCAGTCTCGCTTGTCTCAGGCCAACTTCTTGTAATTCATCAAATGAAAGAGAAAACAAAATGAGCATGTCAGTCAACAAAAAATATTTTAAGAACCTAATTTTGGGCATAGTTCTACTTGCAGCAGTTTCTAGCGCATGCGGCAAAGGCTCAACGAATACTGACTCTTCAACCGACCAGACGCAAACGTCATCACAAAGCGAAAGTTCTGACCCAATCACGTTGACGCTTCTTGCGTATGACTCGTTCACGCCATCTGAAAATATCTTTGATGACTTCACACTTGAGACTGGCGTCAAAGTTGAAATCGCACTTGGTGGTGACGCGGGAGAATTAGTGACGAAGGCTTCACTCACTGCAGGCAATCCACAAGGCGATGTGTTATGGGGAGTTGACAACACACTGCTGTCGAGAGCAATTGATGCGGATATCTTCTCGGCGTATAAAACAAAAAATATCAACGAGCTTGACGAAACAGCGCGTAACTTAGTCTCAGAAAACCAAGTGTCGCCAGTTGATACTGGCGATGTATGTATTAACTACGACGTCAAATGGTTTACCGATCGAAAAATTGCGCCACCATTGACGTTGCGTGCATTGACTTCGGCGAACTATGCGAATCTTCTCGTCGTACCGAGTCCAATTTCTTCATCGCCGGGTTTAGCGTTCATGCTCGCAACAATCGCAGAATTTGGCGAATCTGGGTGGGGCGAATACTGGCAGCAACTCAAGCAAAACGGTTTATTGGTTGTAGACGGATGGAACGAGGCCTACTACACAGAATTCTCAGGCTCATCTGGCAAAGGAGATAGACCGATCGTTGTTAGTTATGGATCGAGTCCTCCCGCAGAAATGATCTACGCGAGCCCAAAGCCTGACACGGCACCGACTGCAGTTGCCGCACTAACTTGTTACCGCCAAATTGAATTCGCCGGAGTTCTCCGTGGGACAAAGCACGAGCGCGAAGCGCAATTACTAATTGATTACTTAACTGGAGTCAAATTTCAAGAGGATTTACCACTCACGCTGTTCGTCTACCCCGCTAATACAAAGGCGAAGCTTCCAGCAGAGTTTCTCAAGTATTCGTTACGACCAGAATTGCCACTGCAGCTTGATCCTAAATTGATTGCCGAACGACGAACGGCGTGGCTCGATACGTTCACAGATACGGTGTTGCGCTGACTGTTGCCGGTTGATTCGCGATTCTTGATGAATAATTACCAATGATTACTTCATATCGATCAACAAGTAAATGGCTGGCAGTCTTACCAGTTGTGGCGATGCTGACGTTTGTTGTGGCGCCAGCGTTAAATATTTTTATAATCTCACTTAACTTTGAGTCATTTGCAATGCTCACAGCGCAAACGACACGAAGTGTGGTTTGGTTCACAACGTGGCAAGCAATAATCAGCACAATTCTGGTTCTTTTCTTCGCAATGCCGATTGCAGCAATGACTGCAAACTTTGATTTTTTTGGACGACGAGCACTAATTTCACTTATAAGCGTTCCATTTATTCTGCCAACAGTTGTAGTCGGCGTAGCATTTCTTGAGATTCTTCCAACAAGTATTCACCACAGTGCACTCGCGATAATTATTGCTCACATATATTTTAATTTCGGCCTTGTAGTTCGAATTATCTCGAGTCGATGGCAGCAAATTAATCCACATCTGGATGACGTCGCTCGCACTCTTGGCGCTTCGAGAATACGACTCTTCGTAACGGTCACGTTGCCCTTGCTCAAGAAGTCATTGCAATCGGCAGGCCTATTGGTGTTTTTGATGTGCTTCACCTCATATGGCGTTATTCGTATTTTGGGTGGCCCTGCTCGATCAACAATTGAAACTGAGATTTATTTTCGGGCAATGCAACTCGGGGATGTCTCGGGGGCATTGGTCCTATCAATTTTGCAACTGGTCGTTGTCGGAGTTTTGATTTTATTGACAAAACAATTCAGCACGCGTAAGTCAGTAGAACTTAGCCAGATGGTTTTTTCACGAATTCGTAAACCTCAAACTTCTGGTCAGATAATTGTTATTGCGTCAGTTGCATTAATCACCGCAGTTACCGTAATTGTGCCGTTGGTCAGCGTGGTGCGCCGATCAATTTTGATTGGCCAACAAATTAACTTTTCGATTTGGCAAAGTATCTTTACAGACGAAGAAATTTTCAAGTCGTTGATGACTTCATTCAAATTTGCTGTCTTTACAATTATTGTCTCAACGACCATTGGTTTGTTTGGTGCATGCGCAGTTATCTATGGCTCAGAGCGTTACAGAGTTTTAAACTTACTAACGGCATTGCCAGTCGTAATCTCAGCGGTAACTCTCGGTCTCGGACTAATGATCATGTTTGATGTCAACCCAATTGATTGGCGCGGGGCATGGCTGATGATGCCAATTGCACACTGCTTAGTTGCAA
>WLFB01000093.1 GCA_009703975.1 Actinomycetota bacterium
ACTGGCGCCGAATTGACTGGCGCTAACTTGTCGGGCGCCGATCTTTCGGGGGCGAACTTTTATGATGCGAACTTATATCAAGCCAACTTGAGTGGCGCGAATTTAAATATCGCCAATTTGCATCGCGCCGATTTGGTTGACGCCGATTTGTCGAACGCCGATTTGTCTGGCGCTGATTTGTCGGGAGCATTTATGCTGAATACAAATTTGCGCGAAGCAAACTTAATTGGCGCCGACTTATCGCGATCAAATCGCACGACCGCTGATTTCACCGGTGCAACAATGCCCGACGGCACGAAGTATGCGGGCAAATAAAAATCGCGCTCACTATCGCAGCTTATTCTTCGTTTTTGTTTCGCTTATTTAAGGTTCGGAGTACCATTGCGAGTCACAAAACAACAATTATTGAGAGGCAACAAAATGGGAACATGCGGATGTGGATACACGACTGATGAAGAGAAAAACTGCAATGGAACACACAAAGTAGTAGCTGCGGTCAAAGCCGACATTGCTGCGGCGCTCGAGGCAAAAGGTCAAACCGAAGCCTCGGAGTATGTTAAGACTTTCAAAAAAAGCTAGACAACTAGCCACAATCGATATCTAAACCCTGGCGGGGTCAACTCGCCAGGGCAGTAATTTCTTGCACGAGTGCGTCTGGTGCCTCCCAGTTCAACATGTGGCCTTTGCCCGCGACGCGAACAAGCTTCGAGTTTTTGATACCCGCGTGAAGAGCGTCGGTGTGAAATGGTGGAGTCGTCTTATCTTTAGTGCCAACGATGATTGTGCACGGCATAGTGACATTAGATAGTTGCGCGTAACGGTTCTCTTTGACGAATGCCATCAAAATCGGCACAAGTGACTTGAGGTCACTTTTTCTGAATGTGTCGATGAACGCGTTGATCATGCCGGCGTCTTTGACATCACCAAGCAATGACTTCGCGAGATTGCGAGCAATGCCTTTATTGCTTATGAGCTTTCGCATAATGCCCGACTGAATAAGCGGTATCTGCACACGGTTCTGCAGATTTTTACGATTGACATCGCCTGCAAACGTCGCCATCAGCAGACAGCCGCGCAGATGTTGTGCCATCGCGGTTGATTGCTCGACGAGTGCACGAATTGCGATGAATCCGCCCATGCTGTGGCCAACCAACACGCCGTTTCGAACTTCGTAGGCGCGCAATACCGCGAGATAGTCATCGACCATTTGTTGTGAGCCCACGCCTTGGCTGCCAACTGTGCTGCGCCCGTGCCCGCGTTGATCAAAGGCGATCACTTTGTATCCGCGTTGAACTAAATCATCGGCGATTATGTTCCAACAATGCATATCGACGGCATAACCGTGGGCGAGTAATACGACTTTGTCACTGGTGTCTGCTCCCATCGAGACGGTGCTGATTTTTGTTCCGTCAGTTGAAGTGATGACTCGTTCTGTTGCTGATAATTGTTGTGAGTAGTTGATCGTCATAAACGCAACTTTAGTTCAATGACAGATATCACATCTAGTTTGCTTTAAATTCACCTGATTCGCTTGACGAGAACTATCTCACGAACTGAATTTTTCCAGTCAGGTTATTAACAAATAAATAAATAAGCCCCCCAAATAAATAAGGAGAATCCCCAATGAAGAAAGTTAAATTAGTAGCACTCGCGCTCGTTGCAAGCATTTCGTTTGCAGCATGCGGTAGTGACTCAGCAAGCACAGATACAACAGCAGCAGCCGAAACAGAAACAACAGTTGCTGGTGCAGTTGCCGGCGACATCGTTGCTGTTGCAAGTGCAACAGAAGGTTTCACAACTCTTGTGGCAGCACTTACTGCAGCAGGTTTGGTAGAGACACTTCAAGGTGCAGGCCCATTCACAGTTTTCGCACCAACAGACGCAGCATTCGCAGCATTGCCAGAAGGCTTGCTCGAGAAGTTGCTCTTGCCAGAAAACGTTGAAGTATTGAAGTCAATTCTTACTTACCACGTAGTAGCAGGAAAAGTAATGTCAACTGAAGTTGTAGCTGGCGACGTGCCATCAGTTGAGGGATCAAACCTCACTCTTGCAACCGAGATGGGCGTGCAAGTAAACGGCGCAACAGTAACTCAGGCTGACGTAGAAGCAACCAATGGTGTAATTCACGTAATTGACACAGTTTTGGTTCCATCGACAGTTGATATCACAAAACTCTAAATTCAATTTAGAAATTTAATAATTAGGGTGGTTGGGCTTCGGCTCAACCACCCTATTTTTTTACCCAGTTTTTTACCCCGATTTTGAATTTATTTGGCGACAGCGGTCACTGCAATAGCGAACATTCGGCCAATCGCGAGCCCACTTTTTTCGCCATTCAAAAGGTTTAGCGCAAGTGTCACAGATCTTCGGCGCAAAACCATTTTTTATTCGCGGTACACGAGTCATCTATGTTCATAGTATTACGTCGTGAATAAGCAGACAGTCTGGGTTTTTGGCGATCAACTGAATCAAAAAATCGGTGCACTTGGCGATGCAAAGCCGACAACCCATCGCATTTTGATGATCGAATCACGTGCCAAGATCACAACTCGGCGCTGGCATGTTCAGCGTGCTCACTTTATTGTCGCCTCGATGCGGCGGTTTGCTGACGAGTTGCGCGAGGCGGGCTTTGAAGTTGACTACCGATTTGCCGAGTCAATGCGCGCTGGCGTGCAACTGCACTATGACGAGTATTCACCGTCGCAGATTGTTGTAACTGAGCCCAATAGCTTTGCCGCGCGCGAACTTGTGTCGGCGCTGAGTTCGCAATACAAATCGCAATTTGATTTGCAATCGGTGAAATCAAACCAGTTCTTGTGTCACCCCGACGAATATGCAAATTTTCGCGCGACACGCAAGACCGTAAAAATGGAGGATTTCTATCGCTGGCAACGCAAGCGACTTGATGTGATGATGGATGGCGACGACCCAGTTGGTGGCAAATGGAACTTCGACGAAGAGAACCGTCAAGGCCCGCCGAAAACCGACCAAGATCGTTGGCCAAAGCCGAAACTTATCGCACTCGACGCTCTTGACGCCGAAGTTATTGCCGATGTGTCGAGCAACAGTTGGGGTCAGCCGCCAACCGGGCAATGGGCAACGACACGAACCGAAGCTCTCGTGCGAATGAAATATTTTATGAAACACAATTTGCCGATGTTTGGCGAACACGAAGACGCGATGCTTAAATCAAATTGGCATCTTGCGCACTCGCTGCTTTCGCCATATTTAAATCTCGGTTTGTTGTTGCCAGGTGAAGTTATCGCAGCAGCCGTCAAAGAATTCGAAGCCGGCAAAGTGCCGATCAATAGTGCCGAAGGTTTCATTCGCCAAATAATCGGCTGGCGCGAATACATCTGGAACTGCTATTGGCAGTAGATGCCGAAATATGCCGAGATGAATTCACTTGATGCGCGTCGCGATTTACCGAAGCTATTTACTAATCCCGAGGCGACATCGATGAGTTGTATGAAGTCTGCTTTGAACAGTGTCTATCAGCGGTCATACGCGCATCACATCGAAAGGTTGATGGTGCTCGGAAATTTCGCATTGATCGCGGGGGTTAATCCACAACAACTAAATAATTGGATGTGGAATAGTTTCGTTGACGCAGCCGAGTGGGTGATGGTGCCCAACGTTATTGGAATGTCGCAATATGCCGACGGCGGAATGTTGGCGACCAAACCGTATGCGAGTGGTGGTGCATACATCGATCGAATGAGCGATCATTGCAAAGGTTGTCGATATGACCGCAAGCAGCGCGTCGGGCCAGATGCTTGCCCGTTCACTGTTTTATATTGGGATTTCTTTTTGCGCCACGAGAAGGTTTTCGCGAAGAACCCAAGGGTTGCGCGTCAGGTTCGTGCGGCCCAACAATTGAGCGATCATGAGATCGTGCGCGAAACGGCTGTGTCAATTTTGTCTCGCTTAGATCAAGGTGTTCTGTAATTGCATGAGTTGACACAAAAGATATTCGTGTTAATCACTCATCGTTCGGTCATTTCGGTCGAATTAAACCCTCAAAAAAGGAACATTCAATGTTAAGGAAACTAAAGTCACTCGGATTCAGCGCGAACCTTTCGTACGCACTCGGATTCTTGTCAGTATTTGGCAGCATCGTCGTTTGGTTCACACAAGGTGGAACTGATGCAGGCGAAGTCGGAGCAGCCGGAGAGCGTTTCGGAATCTTCGTAGGCCTCTGGGCGCCAACATTCATGGCAATCGGCAACGGAATCGACAACTTGTCGGAAACCAAATAATTAGATTCGCAAGAATCTAAAAGTTAATTAATTGTTATAGGCGGTTGACGCTCGCGATAAACACTGCGAGTGTCACCGCTATAACAACAGCTGGGGCTACGAAACGTTTTAGTGCGATCATCCTGTCAGGATAGCAATCGGGCCCTTGCAATATCTGTCAATTCCTGTCAAACCCTTTAACTGTTGGCGATGGTGCGAAGTGTTCGCACGAGGCGTTCGTGCGAGTCGTGCGCCGTACTTAACCTATTAATAACTGTGTTAGACATCAGTAGGCACACTCGTGCCACTTATGAATTGGGGGTAAATAATGTTGTTGTTTAACAGATTAGCTGTGACTACGGGGGACTTTCCTGTGATCATGCCGCTTGTGCAAGAGGTTATAAGTATTGCTAAAGGTGTCGATGTGCCGCTTCAAGCATGGGCGGGTTCAAACGGTTACGTATGGGGATCAATTGGTTTTAGTGCCGCTTATGAATCGTTAGCAGCACGCGCTGAATCAGGCCCAAAACTTATGGCTGCCAAAGGCTGGTGGGAAGTAAATCGTAAAATGCGCGAGCACACAATCTCAATAGAGCCTGACACGATTTTGAATTTTGAGCGTGGTGGCTCGTTGGGAACCGCAATTCCAGTGGGGACAGTCGTTCAACAAAGTTACTTTCAGTTAGCACAAGGCGCCGATTGGATGGCAACTATGAAGTGGGCAAATGAGTTTGCCGACTTGAATAAAGCATTAACTGGTGTTGATTTTAATATCATTCGCACTATTTATGGGACTCTTGGTCAAGTCGGCTTTCTTGCCGGCTATCCGAATGTAGCGGCTGTTGATGCTGCTCGTGCAAAAATGAACCCAGAGTGGATGGCAAAGTATCTCGAGGGCAGCAAGTTTGCGGCGGCTGGCACTGTCATGCAACGCATGATGACCAAGATTGCCTAATCGTAATTAAGTAATTAGAAATTCGGGTTTGTTGCCAGCTACCTATCGTGGCTGGCAACACCCTTAGTTTCGCTCGCGACTCGCAATTTCGCCATCGTTCGAATTGAGTAAATTTGCAGCGAACCAACGGTGAACAGACACCGAATAAGTTATTTGCGTCGTATTTTTTTTGAAAGATTCTCCATTTTTGGACGTTTTTTGTTATCCTTCATTAGTACTAAATACTCAGTATCTACATGATTGGAGCGAAAATGAAAAAGTTAAATGCAAGTAACGCGTTTGCCATGTTGGCACTCGGATTTACCTTGGTAGTCGTCGCAGCCGGCTTCGGCACCAATTCTGTAAGCGCCGATTCTCAATTGATGTCAACGCCGACGACGAAAGCTACGAAGACTGGTAGTTCGGATAGTGGTGCGGGTAATGGCACTTCGAAGTCTGCACCGACAACAATCGCGAAGACTGGTAGCTCAGATGGTGGAAGTGGTAACGGTTCGTCGACATCTTCATCCGTGAAGTCTGCACCGA
>WLFB01000094.1 GCA_009703975.1 Actinomycetota bacterium
GATCTCACATACATCGAGTCAGTTTTGTTTAGTACATCGCTACGAGACTTTGATCAATCACGCATCAAATGGCGTCGTCAACAGCCTTGGTTTGACTGGACAACTGACAGTTGCTCAGTGCCAATTATCGGCAATGAAGGAAGATCATTCAATTTTGCATCAGCCTGTCGCCGGCATGACTTCGGATACCGAAATCTAAAACTCTTAGATCGCCGATACAGCTGCGCTGGGCTGACAACTGGCTCAATTTGCGACGCCAACAGTTGGAGCTACGGTCGCTATTGGAATGCTGAGCAACGATCAAGAATTGACGAACAATTTCAACGCGACATGTTTGAAACGTGCGCCACGCGAGCAAGAACTAAACGCGTTCGCTGCGAAGTATGGGCAATCACGTTTTTTCAAAGCGTACGCACAATTGGTGGGCCGTAACTAATTAATTTACAATTTCAGGGTTAGTTTCATCACTTGTAGCAACATCCGTGCAGTTGCTCCCCAAATTGTTTCATCATCTAAATAAAAGAAATTAATTTGAAGCTCACGATCAGGAAACTTCCAATGTTCCTGGCTATAAGTGTCGCTACGAATAAGTTCATTAAGAGGCACAGTGAATACCCGATCTACCTCGCTATTCATCGGTTGCATTTTTGGTCTCTCATCAAACCGAGCGACAATCGGCACGATGTGAGAGTTACTGACGACTGTCGATATTGCACTTAGTTCTGCGACGACTTTTGCCTCGCTCGGGTTGATCCCAATTTCTTCATGGGTTTCACGAAGCGCGGCAGCAATAACTGTTTCGCCTTCGTCAAGACGTCCACCCGGAAACGAAATTTCTCCACGATGATTTGTCAACTGATGTGATCGCCTGGTCAGAATAACTTCAACGCCACGAGCGCTTTGAAATAATCCAATCAGCACTGCCGACGGACGCGCCATTGCTTGTGGTTTTTGAAGTTGTGGATCAGGCCGAAACTTAGCGATGGCGCCCGAAACAATCTCTAGAGAATTTAGAGCGCTGATTGCACTTACATTGAGACCAGCAAACGGATTTTCATTGATAACTCGCGCCGTCTCAGGTCGCAAAATGTTCTGTGCGCCACCAAAACGCATTTTTAACTAGAAACTGGTAACCAACCGCGCTCTTTTAAATCGCGCAAGATTACATCTAAACCAGCAGTTTTCAATGTGGCGATCGTTTTGCCGGGTTGTTCTTCGCCGCGCTCCCAAGTCTCCCAAGCCGCAAGAATTTTTTGTAAATCTGGTGCTGGTGGATCAAAACTCATAGCGTCATCCTACGGCGAGCTAACTGCGACGAAAGACCTTCTTTGTGTAGTTGGTGCTCAACGCAATCACTACAAGAGCAATAGCTACACCGAATAGCGTCGTTCGAGTCGATTGATCAACATCAAGCGCGATTGAACCAATTATCAATGCTCCTACAAATAGCCAATCGAAAATTCGATGTACCGTGCGCGAAATAATTTTGTATGCGCTTAACGGGCCATCTGCGATAGTCACATTGATTAACAATGCGATGCCGAACGCAGAAGTAACAACTGGATAATCTGACTGCGCGCTCATCAAAATGAGCGCAGCAGCAATCAGATATTCAACAATCTGGTGTAACCAAAAACCTCTTTTCAAAGAAGTTACGGGTTACATCATCCCCATTCCGCCGCCTGGCATTCCACCTCCGCCGCCTGGTGCAGCACCAGCCTTTTCAGGCTTATCTGCAACAAGACATTCGATTGTGATCACAAGTGCAGCAATTGATGCTGCGTTTTGCAACGCTGCACGAGTTACCTTCGCTGGATCGATAATGCCGGCCTTAACAAGGTCAACATATTCACCAGTTGCAGCATTGAGACCAATGTTGCCCTTGGCAGCTTCGACTTGTTGAACTGCGACTGCGCCTTCAATACCGGC
Source organism: Actinomycetota bacterium (assembly GCA_009703975.1). Classification (GTDB taxonomy): domain Bacteria; phylum Actinomycetota; class Acidimicrobiia; order Acidimicrobiales; family Ilumatobacteraceae; genus BACL27. The sequence continues at coordinate 1,930 of WLFB01000094.1, forward strand.
GTTGTCTGCAATTGCTCGAGCTGGTGCAGTAAGCGAATCGTAAACGCTTCGCGCTCCGGTTGCTTCGTCACCTTCAAGCCCCTTGATCACCTTGAGCACGCTCTCACGGCTTCGCACAAGTGCGGTTCCGCCACCGGCAACAACACCCTCTTCAATTGCGGCGCGAGTTGCAGATACTGCATCTTCGATGCGGTGCTTTTTCTCTTTGAGTTCAACTTCAGTTGCAGCACCAACTTTAATAACAGCAACACCACCAGCAAGTTTTGCAAGTCGCTCTTGAAGCTTCTCGCGATCCCAGTCAGAATCGGTGTTGTCAATCTCAGTCTTAATCTGACTGATGCGACCCTTAACTTCGTTCTTGTCGCCGGCACCGTCAACGATTGTCGTCGTCTCTTTGGTGATGATGATGCGCTTGGCACGGCCGAGCAAATCAAGAGTTACGTTCTCAAGTTTCAAACCAACTTCTTCGCTGATTACTTGTCCGCCAGTGAGAACTGCCATGTCTTGCAACATTGCCTTGCGACGATCACCAAAGCCAGGAGCCTTGACCGCTGTCGAATTGAATGTGCCACGAATCTTGTTGACGACCAAAGTTGCGAGCGCTTCGCCCTCAACATCTTCGGCGATGATTACAAGTTGCTTGCCAGTCTTCATCACGCTCTCAAGAACTGGGAGCATCGCTTGAACTGTTGCGATCTTTGACGAGTAAAACAAAATATACGCATCTTCAAGAACTGCTTCTTGACGATCTTGGTCTGTCACGAAATATGGCGACAAGTAGCCCTTGTCAAACTGCATACCTTCTGTGAAATCAAGTTCGATACCAAAAGTATTCGACTCTTCAACAGTTACAACACCATCTTTTCCAACTTTGTCGATTGCATCGGCAATAACTTTGCCGATCGAAGCATCACCAGCAGAAATAGTTGCAACGCTTGCGATATCGCTCTTGTCATCAACTTCTTTTGATTGACTCTTTATCGACTCAACAACTGCAGCAACTGCTTTTTCGATTCCACGCTTGAGTGCCATCGGGTTTGCACCAGCAGCTACGTTGCGCATGCCGTGAGTAACCATGGCTTGTGCAAGAACTGTCGCGGTTGTCGTTCCGTCGCCGGCAACGTCGTTGGTCTTTGTTGCAACTTCTTTTACAAGCTGCGCGCCCATGTTTTCGAACGGGTCTTCAAGCTCAACTTCTTTAGCCACCGACACACCGTCATTGGTGATCGTCGGAGCGCCGAACTTTTTGTCAAGAACAACGTTGCGACCTTTTGGTCCAAGCGTAACTTTGACCGCATCGGCCAATTTGTTTACACCGGCTTCAAGTGCTCGACGTGCTTCTTCATTGAATTTAAGAATCTTTGCCATGTTGTATGTGTCCCTGTACGAAGTAGAAGTAGTGGTTAATTATTTGGTCACGATCGCGAGAACATCGCGACTCGTAAGAATCAAAAGGTCATCGCCCTTGTGAGTGATCTCTGTGCCGCCGTACTTTGAATAAAGAACAACATCTCCAACTTTGATATCAAGTGGCGTGTGCTTGCCAGTGTCATCGCTCCAGCGACCTGGTCCGACAGCAACAACAGTGCCCTCTTGTGGCTTCTCTTTTGCAGTGTCTGGGATTACGAGGCCCGACGCAGTGGTCTTCTCGGCTTCGTTTGGCTTGACCACAATGCGGTCATCAAGTGGCTTTAGGTTCATGTGGGTTTCCTTGTTTTCTTTGGTTGTTTCGTTGGTCTGTGACGTGGATTTTCGATTAGCACTCGAACAGTGCGAGTGCCAATGCTATTGACAAAGGGCTATTTTTCCAACCAGTAACACCGTTTGGCTAAATTAAAGAGTTTTGGGGTCTATCCCCAGGTTGCCCAACATGCCTAATAAAAGCCCAACTGGCAGACCGATCACGGTGTCAATTTCGCCAGTCACATCCGTCACTAACGCCGCCCCATGCCCTTGCACGGCATACGCGCCAGCCTTGCCGATCGACTCGCCGGTACCGATGTACCACTCAAGCAATTCGCTCGATACTTCGCGCATCGTCACGCTTGCCGTGTCAACGGAGTTTGCGAATTCTAAGTTGTATCGAACACTTATTGCCGTGTGCACTTTGTGGGTTTTGCTTGATAATTTATGGATCATTAACCGCGCCTCGTCTAAATCTCGCGGTTGACCAAAGATCTCGCCGTTGAGTTCAACAGTTGTGTCGGCGGCAATCACGATGCATTGCTGGTCATGTCTCTGAGCAACTAAATCTGCTTTCGCTGCCGAAATTCGCTGTACATAAACAATTGGCGATTCGTTTTCAAATGGTGACTCATCAATATCTGGTGGGTCAATTACAAAACTAAAGTTCAGTTTTTCTAAAATATCTTTTCGACGCGGTGAACGCGACGCCAAAATAATTTTACTGGTCATCACGAACTCGTCATCAAGAACTAGCCATCACGAACTGGTCAGCCACCACTCATGTGCGTCAGTGTTGCGTCGTCTGGTGCGACAAGATCATCTAGATTTTCTAAAAATCCTTGTGGCAAAACAATATTCATTGGGCCACTGCTATGACCACGCACGAAACGCTCACCGCCTTCAACAATGCTCGCAGTTTGGTCACATAAAGCGCTCAGTTCACGCAACTCGGCAATGCTTGACGCCTCACTGAATCGCTTACGCAATTCACCGCCAACTGGATATCCAGTTAGATACCACCCTGCATGTTTGCGAAATTCGCGGATACCACGTCCAGGCGGAAAGTGCGCCTCAAGCGCAATTGCATGACGCAACATCACATCAAGCACCCAGCCAAGTTTCGGTGTAGCTGGTATCGGCTCGCCATTAAACATTGCCACCATGTCACGAAACAACCACGGCTTACCAAGACATCCACGACCGATCACAACGCCGTCGCATTTAGTCACGCGCATCATTTCGCGAGCATCGTTGGCTTCCCAAATATCACCATTGCCAAGCACTGGTATATCGGTGACGGCATTTTTTAGCTCAGTAATCGCTTCCCATCTTGCAAAAGGCGCATAATGTTGCTGTGCAGTTCGTGCGTGCAAAGCAATCGCCGACACACCAGCATCTTGACAAATCAAACCAGTGTGAATAAAAGTCATCAGATCGTCGTTGAGTCCCATTCGAAATTTACACGTGACTGGTATGCCAAATGCGGCAGCCGTCTTAACAGCTGTCGTGACAATCTCACGCAATAAATTTTTTTTGAGTGGTACCGCGGCTCCACCACCCCGACGTGTCACTTTTGGCGCTGGGCAACCAAAATTCAAGTCAATGTGATCAACTGCATTACGACGACCAAGTTGTGTAATTGCAGTCGCCATAATCGCTGGGTCACTGCCGTAAAGTTGCAAACTGCGAAATGACTCGTCGGGCCCAAATGCAATCATCGCCTCTGTTTTTGGGTTCTTGTAGACAAGCGCAGCGGCCATAATCATTTCGTTGACATATACAAGACCCGGCCCAAACTCGCGACAAAGTGTTCGAAACGGCTGATTAGTTACCCCAGCCATCGGCGCAAGAACGACTGGAGGCCAGATAACTCGGTCACCAAGTTTCAGCGGCTTGGTAGTCATAGTTTGTTTCACCGTTGAGCCACCGTTAAACCAAGATTTGGATAAGCACCAGAGTCGAGCGATGTTGCCCCTGTCAGGCGCAATCGATGCCAACCAGCAGATGCGATCATTGCCGCATTGTCTGTGCACATCGCCAATGACGGTAACACCACATGAAAATCTTTTCGCGCACA
>WLFB01000095.1 GCA_009703975.1 Actinomycetota bacterium
AGGGCGAACTCACGGCCGAAACGCGCGTTAAATAGTTACTGTTCTTCAGGCGGTCGAATGTGGCGAAATTGCCATAACAATAAAAAGTCATAAATAATTTTGCAAGTTGCGCAAATTAGCAACGGCCATGCGAATTGAGAGCGATCCAACATCCAGCCAGCAGCAATTGGTGGCAGTGCTGAAGCCAAGCTGCGCGGCACATTCGTGATGCTGGCAGCGGCCGCTCGTTCGCTGGGTTTAACGACAGCCATGACATAGCTAGTGCGAACAGGTACATCCATCTGGCTTAGTAGCCCGCGCACGATAAACAGAGTGACCGCGAGCCAAACATTTGGCGAAAGTGCAACACCAATTAGCAAAACACTTGCCGGGATGTGTGTAAACACCATTGTGCGAACCAAGCCGATGCGTTTGGCGATACGAACAGAAATCAACGACGAAATTGCCGAGAGTACCCCAGTTGCAAAAAATACAACGCCAAGTGTGCTGACGGAAAGATCAAACCTTCGGTAAATCCACAACGCAAAAATAGATTGCACTGCAAAACCGCCACCGAACGAGTCAAGGCTAAAAAGTGCTGCAAGTTTAAAAACCAATCGTCGTGAATCACCGAGGACAGATTTATTGCCAGTCGGTTTTGCTTGAGCCGATACTGACATTCGTCGATAAATCATGAAAACGATTAATCCAGCAAATGTATAAACAATAAAAGTAATTCGGTAGCCAAAAAGATCTGAGAGTTGCTGGCGATGCACGAACCACAGTGGTGCTGCAGCACACAGTGCGCCGATTGAGCCGACTAGTGCACCACTTAAGTTATAAAGAGCAAACATCGCCGTGCGTTGATCATCAGTTACTGACGCAGAAAGACCTGCCTGCTCAAGTGGCAAGAATGCACTCACATCACCTGCAGATGGATTCATTGTGCCGATCACGCCGATAAATAGCAGAGCGATGAAACTTGATGCGAAACCAAAAGCTACTCCTGTTGCAGTCATCAGTAGCGCAGCCATGGCCAATAGTCGAGCTGGCGCAACTTGATGTCCGTAGATGCCAACGAGGATCGTTGTTATGGCAGAACCTAAAAGCGATGCGGTCACAACGGCGCCGATCTGCACGCCCGATAAGCCAAGAGCCAGTAGAAAGCCTGGCAAAATCACATAGACCATGCCGTCGACGAAGGCTCGCACTGAACGAGTGGCGATTAACTTTCGACCATCTGCTGTCGCGGTTGTTGGCGCAGCGAGAAGTTTGAAAATCACGAATTAACGCTAGTTCATGAAATTTACGTGACTATCCAAAATCAACTAGTGTTTCATCTCGTGCCACCAGTAGATCTCACAGGTTCGAGCGGCGTAAGTCTAGATTCGTTAACGATTGGCAATGCTCTCGTTGATGTTTTAGCAACCGTAGACGAAGGATTTTTGATTCGCGAAAAAATTATCAAGGGCTCGATGAACCTTGTTGATATTGCACGCTCGAAACATTTGCATTCGCTAGTCAATTCACGAACCGAAATGAGCGGTGGAAGTGCTGCCAATACGGCTTACGGGTTGGCAAGTCTCGGTGGAAAAGCCGGGTTCATCGGCAAAATTTCGGCAGACAGACTTGGTGAGTCTTTTGCTAGTGATCTTGCAAATGTCGGTGTGAGTTTTTTTCCTGGTGTCACTTGCGAGACCGAAGATACCGGAAGATGTCTGATCGTCGTAACACCAGACGGTAATCGAACGATGAATACTTTTCTTGGCGCAGCGTCACTGCTTGATGCTGCAGATATCTCTCGTGATGCAGTACAAAGTGCCGCAGTTGTAATGCTCGAAGGCTATTTGTTCGATCGTGACGCGGCAAAAGAAGCATTTCGTGTCGCTGCAGAATATGCGCACGCTGCTGGTCGCAAAGTTGCGCTCACACTTTCTGATTCATTTTGTGTTGATCGCCACAGAGCCGACTTTTTAGACTTGGTTAAGAACGACATTGACATTTTGTTTTCAAATGAAGACGAGATTAAGTCGCTTTACCAAGTTGGCTCAATCAATGATGCGCTTCATCAATTACGAGATGACTGTGAATTTGCTGCAGTGACTCGCAACGAGCATGGCTCGGTCGTAATCGACGGTGACGAAGTTGTGATCATCGATGCAGAGCCGGTTGACAGTGTTGTAGATGCCACGGGTGCTGGCGACATGTATGCGGCTGGGTTTTTGTATGGTTTCGTGCGCGGCAAGCCAATTGAGCAATGTGGAAGAATCGGGTCGGTTGTGGCGTCAGAAGTCATCTCGCACATGGGCTCACGACCGCTTGTGGCACTAAAAACTATTTTGCCAAAAGACTTAAAATAACAAAAGTTCGTATCTAGTTAGCTTTCGTCGGCTGGCAAAAATACAAGTTGCAAGTCACCAAGTTTGACAAGGGTTGACGCGATCCATCCACCCAGCGTCGAGAAGTGTTCATCAAGTAATTTACTGGTGCCATCTTGCAGAGTCTCTTCGGCGAGTTCGTAGTCGCCCGAATATGTAACTTCAATTGCGTAATCGATGTGCTCAGCAGGTTGCGAGGGTCGAGTGATTTCGACGGTGATGCTTTCTCGCTCTAGTTGGCTTGCGCTAATTTTTGGACTCTTGAGTGGTGCGATCTCGTCAAAAAGTGAAGAATCGGGTTGGTCTGCGAGTCGTTGCACGCGAAACACAATTTCCATTTCAATTTCGGGAGACTCATGAAAAATTTCCTCGGTGTACCACGCGCGATAGTTTGCTTGGCTCCAACTTGGCCACGTCAGCGTGATGTGAGCGACAACTCTTGGCGGTCGACCTTCGCCTGGCAAGCCATAACTCGTCTCCCAGACCAAGTCGCCAAGCAACATGTCAGATTGAAAATGTTCATCAAATGCTTGACGTTCAAGAAATGCGTTCGTAAAGGCATCGCGCAAGGCGCCGATTGCATCGCTAAATACATGGTCAAGCATGTGGCTATGACGCTAACAATGTGCCAAACTAAATGCTCATGAGCCTGATAATCCTTGAACGTAGTGAGGGTGTTGCAACCCTGACACTTAATAACCCCGCTGAACGCAACACGATGACCGCCGAATTAGTCAGCGACATCAAACAAGCAATGGACGAAATTGAAGCCGATAAGACAGTTGGCGCAATCATTGTGACTGGTGCTGCGCCGGCTTTTTGTGCTGGCGCCAACTTAGGAAATCTCGCCGAAGCCGATGGTGAATCGCTGACAAAAATCTATGAGGGGTTTTTACGTATTGCGCGAACGCCTTTGCCAACAATTGCGGCGGTTAACGGTGCTGCAGTTGGAGCAGGTATGAATCTTGCTCTGTGCTGTGATGTTCGCATCGCTGCGCACCGCGCAAAATTTGATACAAGATTTTTGCAGATTGGGTTACACCCAGGTGGTGGTCACACTTGGATGTTTCGTAATATCGCTGGGCTACAAGCGACGATGGCCGCAGTTGTGTTTGGTGAAATTCTTGATGGTCACGAGGCGCAACGAGTTGGGCTGGTTTATAAATGCGTGCCAGACGATGAATTAATGGCAACTGCGCGTTTGATGGCGGTGCGGGCGGCGAGTGCACCTCGCGAGTTGGCAATCATTACAAAACGCACAATTCAAGAGATGGCAAACGTCGCGACGCATGATGAAGCAGTCGCTAAAGAACTAGAGCCACAAGTGTGGACAACTCGTCAACCTTGGTTTGCCGAACGTTTAGCCGCCTTACAAAACCGCATCAAAAAATCGTAACTTTCAAAAAATTGCAACTTTATAAAATTTCAGATATTTAAGTTTTTGCGACCAGCCATTGTTGAGTTATTGCTGCTTTGCGATCTTGCCATTCTTCAATCGTGAACCCATAACGCAAGTGGTCCTCCCACACGCCGTTAATTTCTAGAAATCTCTCCGCTAAGCCTTCAAGACGAAATTTGAGTTTCTCCACAACTTTTTTGCTGTTTACATTTCTTGGAATAATACATACTTCAATTCTGTGAAGTTTCAATTCTTCAAACGCGAAGCGAGACAATACGGCTACGCCTTCTGCGACGTAGCCATTTCCGGCTTGTTTGCGGTCAATCCAATATCCGACCGTTCCGGTTTGCATCGCGCCGCGCACTACGTTATTTAGATTTACTTCGCCCGCAAATTTATTTTCAATAAATAGTCCGAGTGTGTATGAAGTGCCTGCAAGTCGCTCGCGATCACGAGCGACGCACCGGCGTTCAAATGCCTGAGAATCAGTGGCTGGGTCTGCAATGTATTCTGAACGCTTTGGCTCCCAGATCAATAGCCAATCTCCATTTCTTACACGCACCTCGCTCCAGGCGGCATAATCACTTGGCACAAGTGGCCGCATCGTTACTCGTTTGCCTTGAAGACGCAGAGTTGTTAACTGAGACCCAGCGGGATGCGGGCTACTGAATATTGGGGTCGCAGAGCCAACCGAATTTCGTGAAGCGCCACTCATGCTGACCTGTTTCGCAGCTCGTCAACGATGCCGTCCAGCAAATTATGTTGACTGACAATCAATTCTGGTATTTGCAGTCTTCGCATCACTGCTACTAGTAAACAACATCCACCCACGATGATGTCGGCTCGGTCGCGAGGTAACCCCGGGTTGAAAACCCTGTCAGCTAACGGTTCTGTAGCCAAAGTTCGAAAAACATCTTCAGCTGCTTCACGAGTTAATCGCATTGCGTGCAATTTTTCGGGATCGAATTGTTTGAGCCCAAGTTCAACAGCGGCAATCGTCACGATCGTTCCTGCTACGCCAATTATTTGATCGGCGCTTGCCAATTCAGGATTCATATGAACAGCATCGTCAACAGCATCGGATACGAGAGAAATAGCGTTTGTAAGCTCTTCAGGGCGAGGTGGGTCGCGGTGCAACTCGCTTTCGCTAAGAGTCACTGCGCCAAATGGAATGCTGACGGCGGTCATAAGTGATTCTGTGCCAATCATTAATTCGGTCGACGCACCACCGATATCTATTACCAGAGTTCTTTTACTTGTTGACCGCTCGAATGAAATTGTTGCACCGCGATAGGCAAGTGAACCTTCTTGCTCGCCCGAAATTATCTCGGGATCTAAATCACTAGATGCTCTCACTTTTTCGAAAAATGTTTCTGAATTGTTTGCGATGCGGCATGCTTGCGTGGCAACAATTCGCTTGTCCGTGACTTTGTGATGATCAATTAGCGCCGCATATTCGTTGATGCAAGATACGGTTCGTTCAATTGCCTCATCACTGAGTGAGCCAGTTTTTGTTAAGCCGGCACCGAGGCGTGTCGATCGCACGATTCGTTCAAGAGTTTTGCCCGAACTATCGGCGATCAATAAATTTGTTGAGTTGCTCCCGATATCAATCGCTGCGAAAATTGAATCCATTGATAACGCACCCTAATCTGAATGAGAACTATTCGGCTAGCTAAACGGCTAGCCGTTTGGCAACCCAATCCCCGACGACGTCTTTGCCACCAGCAAGCCAATGCGCGTAGTGCGCGTGCAGACACTTCACTCCGGTGCGTGTGCCTGCAACGCCACCATGTGGTCGCGGCCCGGTGTGGTCTGATGGTATTTGACTATCACGCTCA
>WLFB01000096.1 GCA_009703975.1 Actinomycetota bacterium
AAATCGATGTTGCGGTTGACGTTCCGTTTGAGCAATACAAGACGCTCACCTCGAAGAAATATTTGAATGTCGTTGAAAACTCTGCAGGAGCATGGTTGGCATTTTGTATGCGAATCGACATCAAGCCATTTGACGACAACAATGTTCGTCAAGCATTGCGACTGCTGGTCGATCGCAAGCAGATGTTGAACCGCGTGCTTTCTGGACACGGCAAGATCGGCAACGACCTCTATGGATACATTGACGCCAACTACAACGCCAACAGTTATGAGCAGCGTAAGCAAGACATTCCGGCTGCATTGGCATTGTTGAAGAAGTCTGGCTATTCAAAAGCCAACCCGTTGAAGGTTGAGTTGACAGCACCAGATGACACTGGTGGTTTGGTGTTGATGATTCAGACACTCGCCGAGCAAGCCAAGAAAACTGATGGCGTAGTGATTATCGACGCCAAAGTTATCGACGGCGGAACCTACTGGAGTGCGAAGGGTCAGTACATGAACACTGGCTTCTACACGACTTACTGGTCGGGTCGAACATATCTTGCTCAGGTGGCAGCATCGATGGATATTTATCCAGAGACTAAGTTTCCGCCAGCCGACAGCAGTTTCAGGGCCGATTATTTGAAAGCGGCTGGCACTGCGAATGCAAAGAAGCGTCGCGAGATCGTGGCCAAGATGCAAAAAGAAGAGTTTGAAAAAGGCGCATACATTATTCCTTTCTTCAACAACTTCGCTGATGCCTATTCGAGCAAAGTTAAAGGCGTTGTTGTTCGTCCGTCACAGTTGAACATGGACTACTACGCTCACGGATTTAAAAACATCTCGTTGGGCTAGTTCAACCTTTCAAAAATAAATAGAACTGCCGTCCGCCGTGTGCGGGCGGCAGTTTCTTTAATAGGGTGAGGTAAGTGAAAGCGTCTATTTTGAGGTTTGTCATCAAGCGAATTGCGCTTGGGCTATTGACACTATTTATAGTTTCGCTGTTGATATTTGCGGTGACGCAAGCCTTGCCGGCTGACCCTGCCGAAGCAATGCTCGGTCGAGAAGCAACGCCCGAGGCGTTGGCTGCATTGCGCACTGAATTCGGTCTCGACAAGCCGATCGTCTCGCAGTACACGAATTGGCTGTTCGGCATTTTTGGCGGCGATCTGGGTACTTCATATGCAACTTCAACTCCGGTCGGCGAATATATTGGGCCACGAGTTAGTGCTTCGTTTTTCTTGTTGTTGATCGCCGCGGTTGGATCGATTCCGTTATCAATAGTCATTGGGGCAAATGCTGCATTGCGACGAGACCGCAAGTTCGACACGACGTCGTCACTCGTCTCGTTAATTCTTGCGGCGATGCCAGAGTTCGTGGTCGGAACAATCTTGACGATTATTTTCTCGACGACTATCTGGCAGTTGTTGCCTGCGGTTACATATCTAGAAGTTGGTGCACCACCATGGAGCGATATCAAAGGTCTGACGCTGCCCGTGCTGACTTTGCTTATTTCAGTCACGCCGTATGTGTCGCGGGTGATGCGAGCAGCAATGGTCGAAGTTCTTGAAAGTGACTATGTCGAGATGGCTCGACTCAAGGGGATGGACGAACGCACGGTGTTGTGGCGACACGCAATGCCAAATGCTGTTGGCCCTGCGTTTCAAGTAATCGCCCTCAACTTGGCCTACTTGGCTGGCGGTGTGATCATCGTCGAGCGATTATTTAACTTTCCGGGTATCGGCAGCGCACTTGCCGACGCGGTGCGATCTCGAGATCTGCCGGTGATTCAGTTTTTGGCGTTGATCATTGCAGGTGTTTATGTGTTGACGAACTTGCTTGCCGATATCGGCACGGTCTTGGTGACACCTAGATTGCGAACGAGGCTGAAGTGAGCGAAGTTTTGCAATCAACCGACCAATTTGTCGATGAACGACCGCCGAGTTTGGTGCGTCAGGCGTTTAAGTTGCGGCGAACTCAAATTGGTGCAGTGCTGTCGCTGCTGTTGATCTGTGTTGCATTGATTGGGCCGTTTGTGGCGCCATTCGGTAGCACCGAATATGTCGAGATGCCGAACACATTGAGTGTGCCCGGAACAGTATTTGGTACCGATTATTTCGGACAAGACGTGCTCTCGAGATTTTTGTTTGGTGGTCGCACGATTTTGATTTTGGCTGTTCTAGCCACCAGCATCGGCATTACTCTCGGCACGACACTTGGTCTCACAGCCGCGTATTTGCGCGGTCGCGCCGACGAAGTAATCATGCGTGCGCTCGACGTTGTGTTGTCGTTTCCGCAGGTGTTGTTATCACTTGTTGTGATTTCAATGTTTGGCCCGAGCAATGTATTGATCATCTGCACCGTAGGTCTTTCGACAACACCGCGCATCGCGCGAATAATTAGAGGTGCTGCGATCAGCGTTGTCGAGCGCGACTTTATTTCGGCAGCCGAGGCGCTTGGCGAGTCGCGACGGCGAGTGGTGTTCGCCGAAGTTTTGCCCAATGTCACGTCGTCGCTGTTGGTTGAGATGAATCTTCGACTGACCTACAGCGTTGGTCTGATTGCGTCGTTGGCATTTTTGGGCTTCACACCCGAACCAAATGCAGCCAACTGGGGTTTGATGATTCAAGAAAACCGAGTTGCCCTCACCGAACAGCCGTGGGGAGTAATTCTGCCGACAGTCGCACTGGCCCTGATGACAATCGGAACCGGCTTGATTGGTGACGGCTTCTCACGCGTGTCTGCAGGTATTGATCGTGGAGGCAAAGGTGAGTAGCGCAAGCGGTTTGCGAATAATTGATCTGCGCTTGAATGTCGCCGCCACGGGCAACGACATCGTCGATGGCATCAACCTGACAATCGAGAAGGGTCGAGTGCTCGGTTTGGTCGGTGAGTCGGGTTCTGGAAAGACAACTGTTGGTCTCGCTGTTTTAAGTCATGCGCGGCGCGGAGTCGAAATTGCGCACGGTCAGATTTTTTGTGGTGACACTGAAGTTCTGGGTCTTGACAATGAAGCGAAACGCAAAATTCGCGGCGGACTTGTTTCGTATGTGCCACAAGACCCGGCATCTTCGTTGAACCCGGCTCTGCGCATCGGCTTGCAGTTGATAGAGGTGCTCGAGGCCCACGATTTTGGTGGTTCGCATGAAGCGCGTAAAGCGCGAATTAAAGAAATGATGACCGAAGTGTTGTTGCCGACCGATGACGAATATCTCGAGCGTTATCCTCATCAATTGTCGGGTGGACAACAACAACGAGTAGGGCTGGCGATGGCATTTGCTTGTCGACCTTCGGTGATTGTGCTTGATGAACCTACAACAGGTTTAGATGTTTCAACTCAAGAACATGTTCTTAAAACAATTCGACAACTAACGCGAGATCACGGTGTTGCCGCGTTATACATCACGCACGACTTGGCGGTGATTGCCGACTTGGCTGACGATGTCGCAGTTATGTATTCGGGTCGTGTCGTCGAGCAAGGCGAAGTTGCAGAAATTTTTAAGAACCCCGCCCACCCATATACGCGACACTTGGTTGCAGCCGCGCCTGACATTGCAGGTAAAAAAGCAATCATCGGTCTTGCGGGTCGCGCACAATCACCAGGCAAACGTCCTGTCGGCTGTTCTTTTGCGCCGCGATGTGAACTTGTCGAAGATGCATGTCGGGTCGAGTTTCCGAAGATGGTTTCTGTTGGTGGGCGACAATCGGCCGCGTGCATCAAGGCGACACAAGTTGCGTCGGTGATTGTTAGATCAGCAAAACCTGAGTCGACTCGCAAGATCGGCGAACCGGTCATCGAAGTGTCGGCAGTTAGCGCGGGGTATTCAGGCAACACGGTGGTGCATGAGGTTTCGCTGACTATTCGCAAAGGTGAATGTCTGGCACTCGTCGGTGAATCTGGTTCGGGTAAAACAACTGTGTCTCGCGCGATTGGTGGTTTGCATCGCGAATGGACAGGTTCAATTCGATTAAACGGACGCGAGTTGAAAACTATGGCGCGACAACGAGCAGTTACAGATCGTCTGGCGATTCAATATGTGTTTCAGAACCCTTACGGTTCGTTGAACCCGCGTCGAACTGTTGGCGACTCGATCGTGCGACCGTTGGTGATTGACGGTAAGTCGAAAGATGATGCTCGCCGTGCGGTGCTCGAAGTTTTAGACAAAGTAAGTTTGCCGGGCTCTTATGCCAATAAATACCCCGATCAACTTTCGGGCGGCGAGCGTCAGCGAATTGCGATTGCGCGGGCTCTCGTGAGCGAACCTGAGGTTTTGGTTTGCGACGAAGTGACGAGTGCACTCGATGTGCTTGTGCAGGCGGCAATTGTTGATTTGCTCAGTGATTTGCGCAGACAACTTGGTCTGGCGATGCTTTTTGTGACGCACAATTTGCCACTCGTGCGTAGCATCGCCGACGAAGTTGCGGTGATGTCTGAAGGCAGAATCGTCGAAGTTGGGCCGTCAGAGTCTGTGATCGGCAACCCTCAGCAGCAATATACGCAGAGTTTAATCTTGGCGACACCGAGTATCGAGAGGTCGATGCGGTGACGCGCAGTTTGTTCGTGGCGCCGGGCTACGAATCTGTTGGCGAAGTTTTTCTAAAGCATCATTCGCAGGCGAGTGCTGGTGCATCGTTTGCGGCATTTGTCGCGGGCAAGAAAGTTATCGACCTTTGGGGTGGTCAACAAAAAGATGGTTCGCTATGGCGCGACGACTCATTATGTGTGATTGCCTCAGGGACAAAAGGCATTTGCGCTGTCGCGGTTTTGATGTGCGTCGAACGCGGGTTAATTGATCTTGATGCACCAATTAAGTCGATGTGGCCCGAGTTTGCTGTCGGTGGCAAAGGCGAGGTTCTGATTGGTGATGCCTTGGCACACGTTGCTGGTGTGCCTGGGCTCGAGCGCCAAGTTAGTGTCGCCGAATTATCTGATCCCATCTATATGGCGCAACTCGTCGCCGAGCAAATGCCGTTCGTACCGATTGGTGCGCCGTCATATCATGCGATGACATTTGGGTGGATAGCGGGCGAACTCGTGCGTCGAGCAGACGGAAGAAGTATCGGCAATTTTGTGCGCGATGAAATTGCCGGTCCACTAGATCTTGATTTGCATATTGGTGCGCGCGATGAAGTTTTGCCACGAATTGCCGAGACCACTCGAGCGAACAACTATAACTACACGGCTTTGTCTGACCCGAATGCTGATGTGCGATTGAAGCATGTTTACGGAATGATTCCGGCTGAGCGCGGCACGAGCAGTTTTGCAAAAATTGAATTGCCTGGTGGCGGTGGTGTGGCGAACGCTTTTTCGATGGCGCGGTTGTACGCGATGTTGGTTAACGGTGGCGAACTCGACGGTGTGCGACTGCTCAGACCAGAAACGATTGCCGTCGCTCGCAGGCAGCGGTCGTTCGGTGATGACCCGCTCTCGAGGCGGTTGTTGCGTTTCGGTGTCGGGTTTGAACTTAACCCGAACCCTTCGCAGTTAGGTGCGCCGATTGATGCATTTGGACATACAGGTGCTGGTGGTTCGACGCACGGTGCGTGGCCGAGTTTGCACACAAGTTTTTC
>WLFB01000097.1 GCA_009703975.1 Actinomycetota bacterium
AGGGCGTGGAAACCAAACGAGTGCCTGCCCTGTCAAAGTCGCGGCTCTAGAAATGGGGCTTGAAGTTTCTCACTCATTGAGTGATGCGGTTGCATTAGTTGGCACATCAAATGACTTGCTTGGGGTTGTCGTGGCTTATGGCGAATTAATTTCGATGGATGTGCTGAGTGTTGTGCCAATGATCAATGTGCATTTTTCGTTGTTGCCTCGCTGGCGCGGAGCAGCGCCAGTTGAGCGCGCGATTCTCGCTGGCGATGAAACAACAGGCGTGTGCATTATGCGAGTCGTAGAGTCTCTTGACCAAGGCGAAGTTTTTAGTCGTATTGAGATGCCGATTTCGTCTACCGACACGCTTACCTCGTTGCGCCAGAAATTGCTAGATGCTTCGCTTCCGCTATTGGTTAGTGCGGTTAAAAATAGATTAGGTGATGGCGTTGCTCAAAGCGGAGAGCCGGTCTATGCCAAAAAAATCTCTAATAGTGATTTACAAATTGATTGGAGCAATACTGCAATTCAAATAGACCGTCTGATTCGTATCGGTGGGGCATACACGCATATTGGTGGCAAGAGACTCAAAATTGTGAAGGCACACATTGTCGCAGAATCAATGACGACCACAAGTTACGGTGCGATCAAGATAATTTCTCGACACGAGTGCGAAGTGCAAACCGGCTCTGGCAGTATTTCGCTGATTGAAGTGCAACCCGAAGGTAAGTCAGTTATGAAAGTTGACGGTTGGCTCAATGGGGCCAGAATCGAAACCGGCGCCGTATTGGGTTAATTGGTTTCGGCCGAAACTTTAAACTAGCCAGTTTCGCTAGTTAACTTCACTAGTTAATTTAACGTAGACGATCCGAATATTCGCCAGCGCATCTTTAAACGTTGCATAGTCATCGCCAAGACGATCGCCAAGAGTGTCGACAATCGCAGCCAAGGCGTCTATGGCCAATCGTGCATCATCAAGTCGTGGCGGATTAGCGCCCAAGTGAATGGCCGCAAGTTCGTAAAGCCCGACTACGTGGTTTGCCACGACTACATTGGCCGGGGTCTCAGCTAGGCGAGCGCGAGCGTCGGCCAAAGCCTGTGCTTGTTCTGGGGTGGGGTTCTGATCCATATGCGCTACCATTATGGCAGCGATAACGGCAGTGTAAATTGCCTTTGTCAGAAAGCAAAAGTGGAAACTAGTTTCCCACCTAGCCACCAAGATTTGCGATGTTCGAAATTTGAACTTGCCGATGAGTGCGTCTGGGTCGAGCTGATGCGAGTGGCATTGCCACCGCGTATCTCGACTCTCGTGCGTCGGCAAACTCAAGTTTGAACTTCGAGTTTTATCCAATACGAAGAGGAGGCACAGCCGCTTGTCAAGCAGTGAACAGTCATAGCACCGCCAACAAATGAGCCACGCTACAACGACCGAATTCGAGCCAAACAGGTTCGTCTCGTCGATGCAGATGGATCACAAGTCGGAGTCGTCAGTATTGAAGATGCACTTGAGCGATCTCGCAAGGTTGATTTAGACCTTGTTGAAGTTGCTCCGTTAGCCGAACCACCTGTATGTCGAATTATGGACTACGGAAAGTTCCGTTACGAAGAAGCGCAAAGACTGAAAGAGTCCCGCAAAAAAACGGTGCAGATAACGATGAAGGAAGTCAAGTTCAAGCCGAAGATTGCCAAAGGAGACTTTGACACCAAGGTGCGCCATATGCTCGGGTTTCTCGACGAAGGCCACAAGGTGAAAGTCACTCTGCAATTTAGAGGTCGCGAAATGGCTCACCCCGAGTTAGGTACGAAGATTTTGGATGCAGTGATCGAACAACTCGGTCAAATCGCCAAAGTCGACACATCGGCTCGCCTCGAAGGTCGAAACATGACGATGGTTCTTTCGCCAGACAAAAAAGCAGTAAAACGCCCAGCCTCTGTTAAACCAGCAGACGCAAAGCCGCAAAGTTCGAACCCGCCAACTATTTCAAATACAAATCTCAAAACGACAACCGAAACGGAGAATCAAAATGCCGAAGATGAAAACATCCAAGACAGCAAAGAAGCGATTTAAAAAGACTGGTACGGGCAAACTTCGTCGTCAACAGTCAATGCGTCAGCACTTGTTCGAGCACAAATCAAGTGAGCGAACACGACGTCTTGATGGCACCGTTGACGTTCACACCGGTGACGTTAAGCGCATCAAGCGACTTCTCGCAGAGCGATAAATCGCACAAGTTATTTAAATAGTTCATTGACCAGCTAACCGAATTTTGATTGAAAGGATTTCAAAATGGCACGAGTAAAACGCGCAGTTCACGCCCGCAAAAAACACAAGGCGATTCTCGAAAAAGCTAAAGGATATTACGGCGATCGTAGTCGTACGTTTCGCTCTGCGAACGAACAAGTACTTCACTCAGGACAGTATGCATTTCGTGACCGTCGTGCAAAGAAGGGCGAGTTTCGTAGTTTGTGGATTCAGCGAATCAATGCTGGATGTCGACTTCACGACATGAGTTACAGTCGTTTTATTGCTGGTTTGTCAAAGGCAGGCATTGTTGTCGATCGAAAGATCCTCGCAGACCTTGCAGTGCACGATGAAAAAGCATTCGCGCAATTAGTTGAAACTGCTAAGGGCGCACTCGTCTGAGTCTCACGCAATTAGCGTTCACGAGCAATCGTGTTCAGCGTCTACGAAGATTATGTAACGACAAGTCTGAACGAGCGCAAGAGAATGCGTTCGTTATTGAAGGCGCGACATTAATTGACGAAGCGATTAGTGCTGGCTGGCAGATTGAGTCTCAATTTGTTGCGCCTGGTGCGAGTCCATGTTCGGGTGCCGGAAGCGCAGTTAACGACTTAGCTCCTGGCGTTATCGAACGCGTCGCGTCGACAAATTCTCCGCAACCAGTTATGGCGATTGCTTTGAAGCGTGAAGTTGACATTGCCGATCTTGGTTCTGCAAAAAAGTCAGACTGGATTGTTGTTGTCGACAAAATTTCAGACCCAGGAAACCTCGGCACTATTTTGCGTTCGGCAGAGGCAGCTGGTGCATCGGCCGTTGTTCTTACTAGTGGCACAGTTGACGCGTTTAGTCCGAAAGTCGTTCGTGCGTCGGCTGGTGCACTATTCAATGTGCCGATTTACGAAGGTGCAACGATTGAGCAAGTAGCAGATCTTGGGTTTGCATTATGGGGATCATCGAGTCATGAAATGCCAAACTCGAGCAGTTTTACGGCCACAGATCTCTCTGGCAAAGTAGCTATCGTGCTCGGCAACGAAGCCCACGGATTATCGGCAAGCACGAAGGTTGATGGTTGGTTGACGATTCCACATGCTGGTCGCGGTGAGAGTCTTAACGTCGCAATGGCGGCAACTCTTTTGTGTTTTGAAGTTAAACGTCAACACGAGATTTAGCAGAATAATTAAACGCGACGCACTGCATCACTGAGACTAAAGTTAAATAGCGATGTCTGATCAATCAGTTGTTACTGCGATGACACAAGCTGTCGAGTTGGCGCAAAATAACGCACTGGCTGCGATTTCGACGGCGAAAGACTTATCTGCGGTTAAAACTTTGACCGCAGATTTGAATAAAAAAGATAGCCCGCTGAACACGTTAAAGAGCGACCTTGGCAAACTGACATCTGTTGATGACAAACGCACAATGGGGCAGTTATTAAATACTGCATCGCAGTCAGTTAATGCAGCATTGCTGACAAGATCAACCGAACTTGAATCGTTAGAGATCTCGGCGAGAGTTGCGCGCGAAGCAATGGATCTCAGCGAGTTCACTACTCGTCGCAAACGTGGTCACACTCACATAGTTACGCAAGCGACTCAGCGTCTTGAAGACGTTTTTATTGGTCTTGGTTTTCAAATTGCTGAAGGCCCTGAGGTTGAGACAGATTTTTATAACTTCGAAGCCTTAAATATGCCGAAGTCGCACCCCGCTCGCTCAGAGTTTGACACGATGTTTCTCGAATACGGCGATCCAAATTCGGTTTTATTGCGCACGCACACGTCGCCAGTGCAAATTCGCGTAATGCAGACCTGGCAGCCACCGATCTATGCGATCATGCCTGGCCGAGTATTTCGCCGTGACACGCCTGATGCAACTCACATGCCCGTGTTTCATCAGATCGAAGGTTTAGTAATTGATCGTGGAATTACGTTTGCCCACCTAGCTGGCACGATCGAAGCATTCACGAAAGCATTTTTCGGCAACGAATTCACGAGCCGATTACGTCCGTCGTTTTTTCCGTTTACTGAGCCGAGTGCCGAGTTTGATATTCGTCGCGCCGATGGTGAATGGATTGAACTTGGTGGTTGCGGAATGGTCCACCCAAATGTTTTGATTAGTGGAGGCATCGACCCAGAAGAGTTCAGTGGTTTTGCTTTCGGATTCGGAATTGATCGCATGGCCAAAGAGCGGCACAATGTCGAAGACATTCGCGAAATGTATACCAATGATCTGCGTTTCTTGAGGCAGTTCTAATGAAGATTTTGAATTCGTGGCTGAATGAGTTTGGCAATTTCGGCACTGACGTCGAAAAACTTGCCGCAGCGATGACGAGTTTAGGTTTGGCTGTTGAGTCAGTCACAAGTGTGGGTGCGCCAGTTAAGGGTGTCGTCGTGGCGCGAGTTTTGCGCACCGAGCGTCACCCTGATGCAGCGAAAGTGCACCGTGTTTATGTTGATGCAGGTGACGGAGTTGAGTTGCACGTTTGGTGTGGCGCGTTCAATATGAAACCGGGCGATTTGATTCCGTTGGCCACACTTGGCACAACGATGCCAGACGGGCGAGTGATTACACCTCGCGGAATTCTCGGTATCGAAAGTCACGGCATGCTCTGCTCAGGAATTGAAATCGGTTTGAATTCTGACGCTGACGGTATTTTGATTTTGCCGAGCACATCGAAACTTGGTGTAGATGTTTTCGAGGCCCTGGGTGTAACTGCCGACACGGTTTTTGATTTAGATGTAACTCGAAATCGCCCAGACTGCAACGGTTATCTCGGGGTAGCGCGAGACCTAGGCGCGAAATTAGGAGTCAAAGTTTCAGCACCAGCTTTAGACAAAGTAAAAAAAGGCGCTGCGCGCTCGTTAAAAGTTTTGATCAGCGATAAACAGCGCTGCTCGCGTTACAACGCAACGGTGATGTCTGGAGTCGTAGTAACCAATTCGCCTGCATGGATTGCTCGCAGACTTACAAATAGCGGAATGCGACCGATCAATAATGTCGTTGATGCTTCAAATTTGGTGATGTTAGAGCTCAACCAACCAACTCACGCATTTGATGCAGACAAAATCGCCAATGCGTTCAAAATTCGCTGCGCGCGCGATAAAGAAACCCTCGTAACTCTTGATGATCAGACACGAGAACTCGCGATTACTGATTTGTTGATTTGCGATGGCAAAGATATGCCTATTGGTTTAGCCGGGGTCATGGGCGGCGCGAGTACCGAGATCAGCGCGACAACTCGTGCAGTTGCACTTGAAACTGCATTCTTTGAACCGTCTGGCGTCGCAAGCACAGCTACACGTCTCGG
>WLFB01000098.1 GCA_009703975.1 Actinomycetota bacterium
ACGAGCAGCCGCTGATATCGGTCGCGCGCCTCAACATCGCGTTGCACACGAACTTGAGTCTGAGGTTTTAGTACCGAATGTGTGAATGCTGAAGCTTCAGACCCAAAGCACTCAACAGGTTTTGTCGGATGAACTGTTTCTGGCGTATCTACTCCGATTAATCGCACAGTCTCAATCGCGCCTTGTAATCGCAAAATAACTGTATCGCCGTCTATGACTCTGATCACGCTTGCGACATCATTCGGCAACTTCTGTTGGCCAACGCACGAAGAACTGCAGTACGACACAATTGTCAGAAATATAAAGAGTTTCAAAACACGATGTCTCACAAACCGATGTGTAACACGAATTGCGATTATGGTTGGCAGATATGGAAAAGCCCTCAGAATTTGGATTAGGTCGTGTTGGAATCTGGACATCAGCACTTGATTTGCAACCGATGTCTAAAGCAAAAGAAGCAGTAATTGAACTTGAAGAACTTGGTTTTCGTTGCATATGGGTGCCAGAGGCAGTTCTCCGTGAACCGTTTGCATCTTGTGGTGTATTACTTGAGGCGACAAAAAAAATCACAATGGCTACAGGTATCGCTTCGATGTATGCGCGAAGTGCCGCAACGATGAATGCTGGTTGGAAAACACTTACAGAATCATTTGGAAATCGTTTTCTTCTGGGTATCGGTGCAAGCCATCAGCACCTGGTTGAAAATCTTCACAAAACTAGTTATGACAAACCGTATTCGGCGATGGTCGAATATCTGACAGCAATGGATAACGCGTTATTTTTTGGCGCTGCGCCGACTGTTGCGCCACGGCGAGTGTTGGCTGCACTCGGCCCAAAGATGCTTAAACTTTCGGCAGAGATGGGCATCGGCGCTCACCCGTATTTTGTGCCGGTTGAACACACGAGTTTCGCCAGACAGATTCTCGGGCCAGATGCATTGCTCGCACCAGAAGTTGCTGTCGTATTTGACACAAATCCGCAGACAGCCCGTGAAACTGCAAGAAAATTTATGTTGACATACAACCGATTGCCGAACTACGCAAATAATTTGTTGCGTCTTGGTTGGAAGCAAGAAGATATTGCCGGACCAGACAAGATGCCGAGCGACAAAATGGTCGATGCAATTGTTGCGTGGGGCACACTTGAGACGATCACAGAACGAATCAAGGCGCATCTTGACGCTGGTGCGTCGCACGTATCAGTGCAAGTTCTTGTTGCCGATCAGCTCACGTTGCCAATGAGCCAGTGGCGCGAATTAGCAACCGTGCTAGCTAATTTCGGCTAGCGCGAGATTAACGGGAAGCGTGCGTCAGTTAATAAGTCGCCGGGGCGCAACGAATTTGGTTCGAGTGGTGGTGAAGTCTTCCATGGGCGGGTCGCCCAAACTGCATCTGCGTCAACGTATCGAAAACTAATAACGCGGCGCCGGCCTTCGTGGCCAGTGGTCGCTGGGGCGCTATGTAGCGTTCGAAAATGAAAAGCGACGATGTCACCTGGCATCGCTGCAAAGCTTTCAATGTCTGTTGATTCGTCAAGTAGTTGTGGTTCAGGAAATTGTTCATAACCGCGAGCATCGTTGACATATGCGGTTTGATCGACAAACCTTCGCGGAATAAAATTTTTGTCGAAGTCTCGTCGCGATTTTATTGTTCGCAACGCAATTTTTTCAGGAATCGGATCAAGCGGTACCCACAAACTTACATTGTTGTTTGAATTGACGCCATAGTACGGGTCGTCGTTGTGCCACGGCGTGACCTGGTTGTTGCCGGCTTCTTTGACCAGAACATGTTCGTGAAAGAAACGACCTGAGGTTGTTTGCATTAGTTCAAGCGCAATTTGGGCAAGCGCACCAGTTAACGCGTGTTTTTTGTAAGCGTCAAATCGCGGCCAATTTACATAGTCGTCAAAAAACCGTCCCTGCTTCGAGTTGGCCGCATATTCGTTAGCCCATGGTCCGGGTGATTGCATGTTTTGTTCAACTGCATTTGCAAGTTCGCCAAGCGCCTGATCGTCGAGAACACTTCGCAACACGACAGCGCCGTCGCGTCGATATTTTTCTACATCGCTCTCGGCGACTAAATTATTTTTCACGTTCTAGTTTCAGACACCAAGTGTTCGAAGTTGCAGTTTGCGCATTCCGGCAAGCCAGCGCTGATGCTCGGTTGCTTTCTTGGCGACAAATTGTGCAACTTCAGGATGCGGCAAAATCAAAAAAGTTTCTTCACGAAGTGTTGCAACTACAATTTCGGCGACTTGCTGTGGTTCGAGCACGACACCCGAAGCTCGCACAACATTGCCGTTGTCGGCAGCTGTTGCTTCATCTGAGCGTCGCAACATATTTGTGTTGACACCTTGCGGGCACAGACAACTCACGCGCAACCCACGATTGCCGTAAGTAATCGAGAGCCATTCGGCAAACGCAAGTGCGGCATGCTTCGTCAGTGAATACGGGGCAGAACCAATAGCGGTAAGCAAACCTGCAGCCGACGCGGTGCTAACAAAATATCCATGACCAGCGGCGAGCCAATCGTCAATCAAATATTTCACAGCCCATCGGTGGGCATGCACGTTGATCGCAAAAGACGTTTCCCATGAGTCTTCAGTGGTTGTGAGATCGGTGCCCATCGCCACACCCGCATTTGCATAAAACAAATCAACAAATCCTAAGAATTGTTTTGACTTCGCAACCAAATCTGCATTTGCATGTTCGGTGGATAGGTCACATGCAACAGCGAAAGCCGAATTCGGTCGCTTGGCGTTTAGTTGCGTAACTATTTCATCCAAAAGTTCTTGGTCGCGATCAGCCAAAACGACCCGTGCACCCTGGCTATGAAATGCTTCAGCGACTGCTTTACCGATGCCGTTTGCGGCACCAGTCACAACTGTATTTTTGTCGGCTAAATCCATATTGTGATGATACGCACAAGCAGGGCATCGCTACTATTCGGAGGATGTAGTTGTAATTGCGATGTGACATGCTTTGGACATAATTAGAGGGGCAAAGCCGTCGCCGAGTGTGTAAGTCGCACTAGCCTTCGGTTTACCAGCAAGTTCGGTTTACCAACAAAATAGTCAAAATAATTTTAAAAATTTATCGAGAGGTTAAAGCACATGACAGATTCACGTGAAGCAGCAGTCATTACCGAAGCCCTTGGTGTAATTGACAAAGCACTTGGCGAAATGTTGCAGCGCGAGTTGGTTTCAACCGGCGAAGTTGCTGATCTGTTATTAGATGTTCGGTTGTTGTTGACAACCAGCGCAACCGCTTCTACGCCTGAGGCCTAATCTTTAAGCGCTTTGGCGCTGATTTAGAAAAACGAAATTGCAAGGTGGACAAGAAGGCCCATCGCACTACCGATGAGCGCACCGGCAAAAATGTCTGTGGCGTGGTGAATGCGCACGGCGACTCGGCTGGTGGCGACGATTATTGCAAACACGAACCATGTGGCAATTGCGGGCCAAGTTGACCAGCGTGTCAATACAACGGCTGCAAAAAAAGCAGAACTTGCGTGCCCACTTGGAAAACTCGAAGTTCTAGGTTTACGAATTTTGAATCGAGTGTCACCTTTGACGGTAGGTCTTTCGCGCTTGAAAAATGGTTTGATGCCCTGATTGAGAATCAGGCTCTCGATGCCCATTAGCGCCGAAAGAATTAGTGCTTGTTTGATGCGAGTGTTATCTGAAACTGCACGCACAATGCCGACGATGTGCCAGAGCATGCCGAAGTCACCAAGCGCAGTGGCCGTTGTGAATAACCAGATCGTCGGTTTGAAATTGCGAGTCGGCTCTAAAAATTGATCAACTCTCAGATCAAGGGCATGCAATTTCGCGCGACGAGATTCGTTCATGAGATATTTCTAGTCTCTCGGAATCATGGGGTAAAGTTCGGGCGCTTTAATTCTCGCCTGTGAGTCATCGCCACCAAATGCAGGGCACCATTGTTTGAATGCGCAAAAGTTGCACAGCCCAGATTTGTTGGTTGCGAAAATGCCCGACTGGCAAGACTCTGCAATTTGGTCGAATGTTCTATTTGCTGCAGCTTCGCATTTGATATTTGATTGCGTCGTAACTTCTACTTCAATCGGTGTACTTGACTTTAGATACATCAGTCGAAGTTTTTTTGGCAGTTCGCCGCGCACACGCAAACATAATGAAGCGTAAAGGTGCATGTTGTCCATTTTGTTAGCGCCAAATCTTGCCGAAGGTGTCTTGCCGGTCTTGTAATCGCTGATAACCAGCTGATCACTTTCGTCGTATTCAAGCCGGTCAATGATTCCGCCGAGAACAAAATTGCCAAAGTCTGCTTCAAGTTTTAATTCGAGGCCTATTACTTTTGTATTTCTCGGGTTCTCCATGCGGTAGTAACCATTTAAAATGTCACGTGAATCTTTGAAGAATGCATCGCGAGCATCGTCGCTCAAGTTGAGCGCGATAAATCTGACTGATGATTCGTATTGGGTTTTTGTAACTTCAAAAGCTTCACGAGCGGCTTCTGGTGTGCGCATTTCTGAATCGTGGGTGAGTAATAACTCAAGCACTTTATGAACGAAGTTACCTTTGACTAGATGTATTTGCGGTGGCTCAGGAAGTTTTTCAATCGAGACAAATCTAAATTGCATTGGGCAAGTGCGAAAACTACTGATCCTCGAAGGTGACAGGGTTAATGGGATTGGATAAATAGGTTCGGTCACGACACGATCAATCTACGACATACTTTTTAGCAGAGTTAGTTTTTAATAAACTTGGCATGTTAAGAAGTGAGTCCATCAACTTCTCGCACAAGGTCAGCTAGTCGAGCTGGTTGTTGCATCGGTCCAAAGTGACCAGCATCTGGCCATTGAATGAACTTTGAATTCGGAATCTTCTTGGCAATTAGTTCTGACCATGATGATGGTTGCATTGGTGCAACAGCACCTGCCACGATCCATGTCGGCACTCGCAATAAATGCAGCTGCTCCCAAGTTTCGTGCGATGTACCGGTCTCATAAGTTCTAGCTTCATGCTCTGGGTTGCATTTGAGAACTACACAATTTTCGTTAGTTTCGGCAATCCGTACATCGTTAAATCCGAAATCAACATAGGCGCGTAGAGATTTTTCGTCGAACACATTCATTGGTGGTTTTGAAGAATAATTCGCAAATGCTTCATCTCGTGAGGCAAACGTCGTGCGTCGTCGTCGGGCACCTTCGGCTAATGGGCTGGGCTGATGTGATGCCGTTTGAGCGTTGCGCATCGATTCGGGAAAGATAATCGGCTCATAAAGAATTAGTGCTTTATAAAGCTCAGGCTCAATAAGAGCCGCCATGACCAATGCCGTCGCACCCATTGAGTGCCCAACAGCGATGATTTGATTTTTGTTTTGCAGCGATTTGGTAATTGCAAGTGCATCGTCGCAATAACCTTGCCAGGCAACAGGCCAGTCATTAACCAAATTTGAGTCGCCATAACCTCGAAAGTCAAAGGATATGCATTCATAGTCGGTGTTCAACGACTCAACAACCGGATTAAAACATCGACCATGAAAACG
>WLFB01000099.1 GCA_009703975.1 Actinomycetota bacterium
AGCCAAGACTGCCCGCAAAATATCTGAAGGTGCCGACACTATTTGTGATCGCCACAGATGACCAACAACCAGTATGTGAGCTTTTGACTAATCGTCGATGTTTTGATTTGATCAATGCGCCAAAGCAGTTGACTGAAATCACTGGCGGACACTTTGGATTGGCATATCGCGACACAGAGCCATATCGTCTAGCAACAAGCGCCACCATTAAGTTTCTGCACAGTGTTTTTGGCTCGTAACTAGTAGAAAATAGTTATCCGCAATGCAAATCGGTTAACGATCGCCAAACCGAAATTAGTAGTTGCGGCGATGACCAGCGCGTCGCCGACACCAACTATCGATGTCGTAGCGCCCCAAACGAAAGTACCGATAGCGATACCCAACCAGACCATCATCATCGCCAATGATGAACCTCGACCACGTAACTCATTTGGCAGTTGCATCATGAACGCAGAAAAAATCGTATTAAGCATCGCCATCGTGCAAGCGCCACATACGAGAAGCGCAAAAAATGCTACGAGCATACTTGTAGTGCTAGCCAAAACTGCAGTACTCGCAGACCAGATGCCCGCAGAAAACATTGTGATTGACTCAATGCCGTACTTGGCACGAATGCGTGGCAACACCCACACGACCGTGACAGAGCCAATCCCTAGTGCACCAGATAGTAAGCCATAACCACTAGAAGCCACGCCCAAACTTTGCTTGGCAACGATCGGCAGAACTGAAGTCAGCACCGATGTGACACCGAGCATGATTGCAAGTCGTAACGCCAAATTGCGCAACAATCGCGTGCCGACAACATGCTTAATTCCATTTTTAATAACTTCGTTGATAGCCACACGATCAATCACATTTTTATCAACTGACTTGTTGGTTTGCATTACAACCACGATGCCGACGAATGAAATTGCATTGAGTGCGAACACGGCACCAGGGTTAATCGCGGCAATGATTGCCCCAGCAAATGCCGGTCCAATAGATTGAGCGATGTTGCGTGACACGGCATCAAGACCAATTGCTTGTGGAAGTCTTTCCGTATCAACTAGTTCGGGGGTGATCGCCATAAACGCTGGCGCGGAAAGTGTCAGCGCTACCGATTCAAGAAACGTGCCAAGAATCAAAAGCTCGGCGGTCAGACCACCCGACCACTGCAAAATCGCAAGTGCTGCAGCGATGACTAGCGCCAAAAAAGAAGCAGCTGAAATTAAGCGCCGACGATCGACCATGTCGGCAAATGCTCCTGCATAAAGTGCGAGCAAAAAACCCGGCACTGCCCACGCAGTTTGCACAAGGCCAACAAGTGTTGGTGAGTCTGAAAGCGTTGTCATTGTCCACGCTGCGGCTGCGATGTGCATGAAGGTGCCGATGTTTGAAACCAGACCCGCGATCCACAACGCCCGAAAGATGCGAATTCTTAGCGGCGACCATGGTCCATGCACACGACAAGATTACAAAACTAAGTACATCGCAAGCATTCCTAACCATTGCATCAACGCTTGCAAGGTAGAATTTTCAACAGGAGCAACCAGCCGATGACGATTTTGACTCAACCTAGTGTTTTGCCATCAGCAAATGATGCTTGCTGGTGTGGCAGTGGACGAAAATACAAACGCTGTCATAAACCACTCGAAGGTCGCGTGCAACCAGGTGAAGTAAGCCCGCGTCGTAACGTGCCAGCTCACATCGCCCGCCCGCCTTATGCCGACACAGGTGAAGTGATTCGGTGGAACGAGCCGGCAATCAAATCACCAGAAATAATTACACGAATGCGTCATGCTGGCGCAGTTGCCGCTGAAGTCTTGCGCCTTGCTGGTGCCGCCGTAAAACCCGGCATGACTACCGACGAAATTGATGTATATGTTCACGACCTTTGCATTGAACGAAACTCTTATCCGAGCCCACTCAATTACATGGGTTATCCAAAAAGTGTTTGTACTTCTGTAAACGAAGTGATTTGTCACGGAATACCTGACTCGCGCAAACTTGAAGAAGGTGACATCGTAAATCTTGATGTGACTTGCTATATCGACGGCGTACACGGCGATACGAATGCGACGTTCGCAGTTGGCAAGATTGATGCACAAAATCGGGCGTTGATTGATGCGACCGAAGAATGCATCTGGCGCGGCATTGAAGCAGTGAAACCTGGGCGTCCATTAAGTGATATTGGTCGAGCGATTGAAGATCAAGCAAACTTGCACAAACTTGGAGTCGTTCGCGCGTTCGTCGGCCATGGCATCGGCGAACAGTTTCATACTGATATTCAAGTTCTGCACTATTACGATTCGCGTAATTCGGTTGTGATGCGTCCAGGCATGACATTCACAATCGAACCAATGATCACACTCGGCACCTGGCAGCACAAAATGTGGGATGACGACTGGACTGCAGTAACTGCCGATGGCACACGCACCGCACAGTTTGAACACATGATCTTGGTTACCGAAACTGGCGTCGATGTTTTAACAGGCGGCCCAGGCGCCGTGTCTAGCAAATCACCTTTTACTAAGTAACTCGTTTGACATATATTTCGTTGGGTACGAGATGTAGCGTTTGACAGGCGCAAAATCAGGGGGCAAGATGACGTTTGCAAAAATCAACGGTCAAGAAATTTTTTACACAGATTCTGGTGGCAATGGACCAGTAGTTATTTTGGCGCACGGCTTCTTGATGGATCAAACAATGTTTGATGCTCAAGTTGCGGCGTTGTCGCCAGAGTTTCGCGTGATTACTTGGGATGAGCGTGGTTGTGGACAGACCAAATGGGATGGAAAAGATTTCACATATTGGGATTCAGCCGATGACTGTCTCGGATTAATGGATCACCTCAGAATTGACAAATGTGTGATCGGCGGAATGTCGCAAGGTGGATTTCTCACGATGCGTGCGGCGCTAAAAGCACCTGAACGTGTGACTGCACTGATACTCATAGACACTGCTGCAGATAACGACAACGAAGAAACTTTGGCCGGGTATCGGATGATGGTTGACACATGGGTGCAACACGGCCCAGTTCCAGATTTAACGGGAGTAATTGCGAACATAATTATTGCTGAGCCAACAGAAAATGCGAAGTCGATTGCTAAGTGGCAGGGTTTTACGGTCGACGCCGTGAAGGCCACGGCGAAATGTTTACTTGAGCGTGATGACATCACAGATCGGCTCGGCGAGATTAAATGCCCAGCGATCATCTTGCATGGCACTGCAGATACGGCGATTTCAATGGAACGCGCCGAAGCATTGCGGGCTGGGCTGGCCGGCGCAGGCAAGATCATCCAGATTGAAGGTGCCGCGCATGCATCAAATCTGACGCACGCACAATTGGTTAATCCGCCACTGCTTGAGTTTCTACGTCGCGTGACAAAATAGGTTTTGTTAAATGATTGCTGATAACGACGTCGACAGATATTTGAGGTTTGACCGCGAACAATGGTCAATGTTGCGCGCACAAACACCGCTCACGCTCAGCGAAAAAGAACTTGAGGCGTTGCGGGGCATCAACGATCGAATTGATCTCGACGAGGTGGCGACTATTTATTTACCCCTCACACGCTTGTTGAACCTATATGTAGCAGCGACGCAAAACTTGCACAGAGTTTCAGCGACATTTCTTGGCACGATGGCACCAAAGATGCCATACGTAATCGGTATTGCGGGCAGTGTGGCAGTTGGCAAAAGCACTTCAGCGCGAATTCTGCAGTCATTGCTAATGCGTTGGCCCGAACACCCTCGAGTCGAACTAATCACCACTGACGGATTTTTGTATCCGAATGCTGTGCTTGAGGAACGTGGGCTCATGAATCGCAAGGGCTTTCCTGAAAGTTACGACACAAAACGTCTGCTGCAGTTTGTTCGCGACGTCAAAGCCGGGACAGCGGAAGTCTCAGCACCCGTGTATAACCACGTTGTCTATGACGTGATGCCTAGTCACGAAGAGGTCGTGCATCAACCGGATATTTTGATTATTGAAGGATTAAATGTATTACAAGTTGGTTCTGGCAATACCGAATTCGTTTCAGATTATTTTGACTTTTCGATTTATATAGATGCTCTTGAAACAGACATTGAGGGCTGGTTTATTGAACGCTTTCAAACTCTAAGAAAAACAGTTTTTCAAGACCCAAATAGTTTCTTTAAACACTTTGCTGATTTGACAGAAGACCAAGCAGTTGCATTTGCCCACGAGATTTGGACTGGCATTAACGGCAAAAACTTGAAAGACAATATCCAACCAACTCGAGCCCGCGCATCACTGGTAATTCAAAAAGGTGCAGATCACAAAGTTAGTTCAGTTCACTTGCGCAAACTCTAAGTTGGGTTGCTAAGTTAGGCTTCAATGCAACCGAAAAAGAGTGACACGAAATGATCAGAAATGATAAGGCATAATTTTGGATTCTAAAAAAACTGACACACATTATTACGAAGAACTTTTTGAGAAGACTGCAGCCCAAGCCGCCGAAACTTTGGGTGCGCATTACAACTACTCATGGAAAACCGACCCTCGTCGGATGCTTTTTGCATTTTCGCGATACAAATTCGTTGGCAAAATGTTTGAAGGGTTTGATCGTGTCTTAGAAGTCGGTTGTGGTGATGCTTCGGCCACAAGGCTCGTTCAGCAAACCGTAAATGAAGTTGTCGTGACAGACTTTGACCAAGTATTTATAAGCGATATTGAAAGTCGTCAACAACCTGAATGGCGCCTAGACGCAAGAGTCCACGACATGATCGCAGGACCACTTCAAGAGAACTTTGACGGGATTTTTAGTCTTGATGTTTTAGAACATATCGATAAAACCAACGAAGACACATTTTTAAAAAACATTTGTATCTCGTTAGACGGACACGGCACATTCATTGTTGGTATGCCGTCTCTTGAATCACAGACGTATGCCTCGGAGGCCAGCAAATTCGGCCATGTCAACTGCAAATCTGGGCCAGAATTACGCGATCTCTTAAAGAAATACTTTCATAGCGTTTTCATGTTTTCAATGAACGACGAAGTAGTTCACACCGGGTTTTTCCCAATGGCGCACTACTTGATAGCGGTTTGCTGCGACAAAAAATAACTATCGGTGAAGTGAGTTGAGATAGTTATAGACGGTGATTCGCGAGACGCCCATTGCGTCAGCGACGTCTTCAACCGCGCGACGCAACGTAAACGCGCCTCGCTCATCAAGTAAGCGAATCGCCCGCTGCTTGGCAGTACGAGATAGATCCGAAAGTTTCGCGCCAAGTTCGCGTTCAACAGACTCGATCATCCGATCTAACGCACCGTGCAGCGCAGGCAGTCGCACTGCTGCAACAACAACACCATCAACTTCTAGCGTGACATCACCGTTCTTCATTTGATCGACATCAATTAATATTCCGCCAATCGCAGTGATCAACGGCTCAATTGTTTTGAGTAGCGGATTTTGGCGCGTGACTTTCATGTGTTGAAACGCGAAACAGCAATATTCACAAAGGTCGCGCCGTTTTCATAGGCGACACGTAATAAATCGCCAATAACTAT